>DATJKV010000535.1:0-2360 GCA_035491155.1 Magnetospirillum sp.
CCGCTCGCGCATCAGGTGGAGGAAGTTATCCCGGCGCATGCGGCCGGTCTGCATCCGCACGCCGCAGCCCACCGCATAGGCGGCGATGGTCTCCAGGATGACGATGCCGACGTCCTTGGGATTGGGTTGGAATTCTCCCAGCGTACTCCACAGGCCGATGCTGATGGCCGAGGCGTATAGGGTCAGCGCAGCCACCCCGCGAATGCGGCCAGGGATTATCAGCCACATGCCGACAGCAATCAGGGGGAAGATGCCCAACCCCTGCTTCTGCAAGGCAGGATGGTTGAACACCAGGGCATTGACGGTGAAGAACGCGTACAACCCGGCCTGAGAAATCCGGACGATGCGATCCACGTCGGACGTCCGCGCCAATATCATCAGTACCGCGATCATATTCACGGCTACGATGGCGCGGCAGCTTAGGAAGAAGGCCAATTGGCCGTCGTGCAGCGTCTGCAGGTCGAAGGGAACAAACGCCAAGCAGGTCAGCGAGGTGACGACAATGCTCAGCCGGGCCTGCGCGTTGGCGATGCCCCGGAGAGCCTCGGCGAACGGCCGCTCAAGCGAACTGTCGAGGAATTCGCCGGCCCAGTCCAGCCCGGAAGAAAAGTTCCGCGCGGCGCCCATGCCGAGGTCAGGCCAGGAACTTGCCCACGGTTTGCAGGAAATTGGCCACCGAGATGGGCTTGGCGATATAGCCTTCGCAGCCGCCCTCGCGAATCTTTTCCTCGTCACCCTTCATGGCGAAGGCGGTGACCGCGATCACCGGGATGGCCTTCAGTTCGGCATCGTCCTTGAGCATCTTGGTGATCTCCAGGCCCGAAATCTCAGGCAGCTGGATGTCCATCAGGATCAGATCCGGGCGGTGGGTACGGGCCAAGTCGATGGCCTCGCGGCCGTCCTTGGTCTGCAGAGTGCCATAGCCGTTGGCCTGGAGAAGGTCGTTGAACAACTTCATATTGAGGTCGTTGTCTTCGACGATCAGAACGGTCTTCGGCATGGTATCCCCTCAACTGGCGAGTGACATCGCCGGGCGGTTCCACAGGCCTGCCGGCCTCCCCCCTTCGAGCGAGGCATCATCCCCAATTTGGCTAGCCAAGTCAAACCTGGCGGCCAAGCCGACCCTAGTTCCGGCGACCTAATCCGGCCATCGCCAGGACCGCCCAACCGGCCATGAACGAAATGCCGCCGGCCGGCGTCGCCAAGGGTAGCGGCAGCGGAGCGCCGGTGAGCGCTCGTACGTAAAGCGAACCACAGAATAACACCAAGCCGCCCAGGAAAAGGGCGGCCGCCGCGTGGGCAAGACGCCGGCCGTCGACCGCCAAACGATCGGCAGCCAGCAGCGCAAGGGCGTGCAGCAACTGGTACTGGGAGGCCCGCTCGGCAAGGGTTTGCAGGTGAGGCTCGGCGGCGAGGCCATGGGCGGCATAGGCACCCATGGCCACCGCCATCAGGCCATTAAGGCCGGCCAGCAGCACCCCCCAGCGCATGGTCAGTTACCGATCGGCTTCTTCAGCCGCTTGCCGTAGGTCTCAGCCGAGCCGCCCAGCTTCAAAGCCTGGTCAATGGTGGCGGTGGCGGCGATGCGGTTGGTGATGGGCTCGGCGGGCGGCTGTGGCGTTGGCACGCGCGCGGCCACCGGCTTGACCGGACGGGCCTCGGGGACCGCCAGGGGGGCAGGCTTGGGCCCCGGAGCCGGCGCGGCGGCGGGAGCAACGGCCGTGCGCGCGGGAGAGGGTTTGGGCGCGACGGGCACGGCTACCGCCGGAGCGGCGGTGGCGGGCTCGGGTTCGACCGCAGCCGGCTCAACCGGCGCCGGCGCGGGCAGCGGCTGCACCAACCTGGGCGCCTCCGGCTCCTGCTCGCGCGGGGGCGCGGTGCGCTGACGCTCTTCCTCACGCCGCAGGTCGTCCACGGTGCGAGCGGGCCCCAGGCCTGCCTTGACGAAATCGCCCACGGTGCCCAGCCAATCGTCGTCCTGGGCGGCGGCGGGGGTGACGATGGCAGCGGCCAGCAAGCCGGCGGCGGCCACGCTCAGGCGGGAAAAATAACGAACCATAGCCAATATCTAGCAGAGCCGATCACTTAAAAACCACGGTTTTCGAGCCATTCAAAAGAACACGGTGCTCCACGTGCCAGCGCACCGCGCGGGCCAGCACCACGTTCTCGATGTCGCGGCCGATGGCCACCAGATCGTCCGGGGTGTGGGTATGGTCCACCCGCTCCACCGATTGCTCGATGATGGGGCCTTCGTCGAGGTCGGCGGTGACATAATGGGCGGTGGCGCCGATGATCTTGACGCCGCGCGCATGGGCTTGGTGGTAGGGCTTGGCGCCCTTGAAGCTGGGCAGGAACGAGTG
>DATJKV010000536.1:0-6111 GCA_035491155.1 Magnetospirillum sp.
AGGAGCCCGATCTTCCCAAGGTGCTGCGTCTGTGCAAGGCTTTCGGCCTTGAATTCGACCTGATGCAGACCTCGTTCTTCCTGGGCCGCGAGACGCTGATCCCGTCCATCTCTCCCGAGATGGCCGAGTGGCGGGAAAAGCTGTTCGTGGTCATGAGCCGCAACTCGGTGTCGGCCACCGACTTTTTCCGCATCCCCGCCGGCCGCGTGGTCGAGCTGGGAACGCAGGTCCAGCTTTAGACACGAAGGCTTCCGCCCCCATGTCGTCCGCCCCCACCAACCCCAACCTCGACGACGAGCAGGCCGGACAAGGCCATTCGCGCAATGTCTTCGCCCTGATGTTCGGGGCCGTCGGCGTGGTGTTCGGCGACATCGGCACCAGCCCGCTCTACGCCATGAAGGAAACCTTCGCCGGCCCCCATCCGCTGGAACTGGACCGCCTGCACGTCCTGGGCGTGCTGTCGCTGGTGTTCTGGGCGGTCACCATCGTGGTGTCCATCAAGTACGTCATCTTCATCATGCGCGCCGACAATCGCGGCGAAGGCGGCAGCCTGGCACTGCTGGCGCTGGTCAGCACCGCCGCCCAGGGGCGACCCAAGCTGACCGCCATGGTGGCGGCGCTGGGCATCTTCGCCGCCGCGCTGTTCTACGGCGATTCCATGATCACCCCGGCCATCTCGATCCTGTCGGCGGTGGAGGGCCTGTCGGTGGTGGCTCCGGCCATGGATCAATGGGTGGTGCCGACCACCATCCTGATCCTGGTGGTATTGTTCGCCATCCAGAGCCACGGCACCGCCACCATGGGCATGGCCTTCGGCCCCCTCATGACCGGCTGGTTCACCGTGCTGGCCATTCTGGGCATCCGCAACATCGGCCTGCACCCCGAGGTGTTGAAGGCGCTGTCGCCCCATTACGCCCTGATGTTTATGGCCACCGACGGCAAGATGGGCTTCCTGGCGTTGGGCTCGGTGGTGCTGGCGGTGACCGGCGCCGAGGCGCTTTACGCCGACATGGGCCATTTCGGCCGCCTGCCCATCCGCCTGGCGTGGTACCTGCTGGTCATGCCTGCTCTGGTGCTGAACTATTTCGGTCAGGGCGCCCTGTTGCTGACCAACCCGCAAGCGCTGGAAAACCCGTTCTTCCTGATGGCCCCCAGTTGGGCCGGCATCCCGCTGTTGATCCTGGCCACCTGCGCGACGGTGATCGCCTCGCAGGCGGTGATCTCGGGTGCCTTCTCGGTCACCCGCCAGGCCATCCAGCTGGGCTACCTGCCCCGCATGACCATCATCCACACCTCGGAAAAAGAGATCGGCCAGATCTACATCCCGGTGCTGAACTGGACCCTGATGGTCTTCGTCATGGCCCTGGTCATCGGCTTCCGCACCTCGTCCAATCTGGCCTCGGCCTATGGCGTCGCGGTGACCGGCACCATGGTCATCGACGCCTGCCTGATCGGCATGGTGATGGTGCTGATGTGGGGCTGGAACCGCCGCCGCGTGCTGATCCTGCTGGGCCTGTTCATGACCATGGACGTCGCCTTCTTCCTGGCCAACGCCACCAAGATCCCCCATGGCGGCTGGTTCCCGCTGGCCATCGGCCTCACCATCTTCCTGTTCCTGACCACCTGGAAGCGGGGGCGCGCCTTGCTGATGGCCCGCCTGCGCGACGAGGCCATGCCCGAGGATGTGTTCCTGGCTTCGCTGTCCGAGCGGGTGGCGCGGGTGCCCGGCACTGCCATCTTCCTGACCGGCACCGCCGAGGGCATCCCGCTGGCGCTGCTGCACAACCTGAAGCACAACAAGGTGATCCACGAGCGCGTGGTCATCCTGACCGTATCCATGGAAGAAATTCCGGTGGTGCCGCCCAGCCGCCGCATCGAGGCCAAGGATCTGGCCCCCGGCTTCCAGCGATTGATCCTGCGCTTCGGCTTCATGGAAGACACCAACATCCCCAAGACGCTGGCCCATGCGCGCTCGGACCAGCTGGGCTTCTTCTACGAGCCCATGAGCATTTCCTATTTCCTGTCGCGCGAGACCATTATCCCGTCGGCCATTCCCGGCATGGCCTTGTGGCGCGAACACCTGTTCGCCTGGATGGCCCGATCCGCCACCGGCGCCATGGAATTCTTCCACCTGCCCTCCAATCGCGTGGTCGAATTGGGCAGCCAGGTTGAGATATGACATACGTATGATTTAGCTTCTTGCAGGACCTATCTACCGGCAAGTGCTGTTGGAAGCCAACCTGCAGGCTGTTAAACTCCGCCCCTCTTTCGTACGAGTTGTACTCGGGGGCGCCATGAAATCCTTCTTTGCTCGGCTGTCCATCACCCACCGCATTGTGCTGATCAGTGTGCTGGGCGCGATTGTCAGCACTGTGGCCGTCGTCTCGCTGGTGCTGGGCATCATTCAATCGCACTTGGCTTCGCAGGCCATCGAGCAGCAGAAGGTCAACATGCGCATCTTCCAGGAGCTGCTGCGCACCAAGGGGGGCGGGGGGCCGCACCTGGTGGACGGCAAGCTGGCCTGGGGCGCCTACATCCTGGACGACAACCACGAAGTGGTCGACCAGCTGCGCAACATGATGGGCATCGGCGCCAGCGTGTTCAAAGGTGACGTGCGCGTCTCCACCAACGTGGTCAAGCCCGACGGCTCGCGCGGCGTCGGCACCAAGTTCGCCGACGGTCCGGTCAAGGATATGGTCTTCCGCGACGGCAAGCCCTATGACGGCGAGGCCGACGTGATCGGCACCCCCTACCTGCTGCGCTACGAGCCGGTCAAGGATGACTCGGGCGCGACCATCGGCGCCATGGTGGTGGGCATGCCGCGCTCCACCTTCTTCGTGCTGCTGGGCGAAATCCGCATGCCGGTGATCGGCATCGCCGCTGTTATCGGGGTCATCAGCTGCCTGGTGCTGTTCCTGGTGACCAAGGCGCAGATGAGCGTGCTGGGGACCTTGGCGTCAGGCATGGAGCGGCTGACCCGGCGCGACTACACCATCCAGGTGGACCATACCGACCGCCACGATGAGGTCGGCGCCATGTCCCGCGCCTTGGCGACCTTCAAGGATTCGCTGGCCCACGCCGAGGAGCTGGACCGCCAGCATGAGGCGGCCGAGCGGGAAAAAGCCGCCAAGCGCGCCGCCATGGACGCCGCCACCCAGGCCTTTGCCGCCGGCATCGAAGGCGTGGTCGGCGAGGTCACCTCGGCCGCCAGCAATCTGCGGGGTAACGCCGAGGGCCTGTCCTCCACCGCCGACCGTACCCTGACCAAGGCGTCCTCGGTAGCCGCCGCCTCGGACCAGGCCACCGGCAATGTCCAGGCGGTGGCCTCGGCCACCGAGGAACTGACCGCCAGCATCGGCGAGATCAGCCGCCGGGTCTCGGAGGCCGCCGACGTGGCCAATCGCGCCGTAGGCGAGGCGGAAGAAACCAACGCCATGGTGCGGGGCCTGGCCGCCGCCGCCGCCCGCATCGGCGAAGTGGTAGGCCTGATCAACGACATCGCGTCGCAGACCAACCTGCTGGCGCTCAACGCCACCATCGAAGCCGCCCGCGCCGGCGAGGCCGGCAAGGGCTTCGCCGTGGTGGCGCAGGAGGTCAAGAGCCTGGCCAACCAGACCGCCAAGGCCACCGACGACATCCAGAACCAGGTGGCCTCGATCCAGGCGGAGACGGACAAGGCGGTGGCCGCCATCAACGGCATCACCCAGACCATCGACACCATCTCCACCATCACCACCACGGTGGCTTCGGCGGTGACCGAACAGGGCGCCGCCACCGGCGAAATCGCCCGCTCGGTGCAGCAGGCCTCGGTCGGGACCACGGAGGTGTCGCGCAACATCGCCGACGTTACCGACGCCGCCCGTCTGACCGAACGCAGCGCCACGGACCTGCTGGCGTCGGCGGAAGCGCTGACACGCCAATCCGATTCGCTGCGCACCGAGGTGCATAAGTTCCTCACTCAGGTGCGGGCGGGCTGATCGCCAGCAAGCCAACGAAAAGGGCGCCCTTCGGGGCGCCCTTTTTTCTTTGCGGTGGACAGGGGCCGGTAACGGCCTCAGATCACCTTGCCATCGTCGTCATCCACCACCCCGACCACGCCGGCCAGCCAGCCGCGCAGGGCGCGGCGCTGCATCAGCTTGTCCTGGGCGGCGGCGGGCAGGTCAGACAGCGCAACGACGCCACGGCGAAGCAGCACCTCGACAAGGTCCTCCAGCACACGGATGAAGGCTAGGTCTAAGGCGGTAAAGGTACCGTCGTCCCCGGCTTCCTCGGCGCCGCAGGCACGGGTGAGGAATTGCAGGAACTCGGGCGAATCGGGCGCCACCGCCTCGGCGGCATCGTCCAGCGGCACGGCCGAAACCCCCACCACATTGCCGTTCTCGTCGCGGATCACGTAGGGCATGGGAACCTCTTTGGGCGGGGGCAAAGAAAAAGCCCGCTACCCCAGGGGGCAGCGGGCTGATTCTTGGAACCGCGAAGGACCTTAGTGGAACTTGCGCGGCAGGTCGGCGATGGCGGCATCCGCCAGCGCGGCCTTTTGGGCCTCGGTGACCGACTGGGCCAGGACCTCGCGGGCGGCGCCGATGGCGACGTCCACGGCCAGGTTCTGGACTTCCTTGGTGGCGGCGGCCTCGGCCTGGGCGATACGCTCGATCGCCTGCGCCTCGCGGCGCTTCAGCGACTCCTCCAGATCCTTGGCGGCCTGCTTGGACAGGCGTTCGGCCTCGGACTTGGCGTGAGCGATGATCTCCTCGGCCTCCTTCATGGCGTCCCGCTGCTTGCGCTGATAGGTCGCCAGCAGTTCCTGGGCGTCCTCACGCAGCTTGTGGGCTTCGTCCAGACGGGCCTTGATCTTGGCGGCACGGCCATCCAGGGCGGCGCCGATGGCGTTGAACACCGGCTTGAACGCCAGGCCAACGACCAGCAGGAAGGCGAGGTACACCCAGATGTGCGGGTCGGCGTAGAACGGGGCGGCAGCGTGTCCGGCTTCGGCGGCGTGCTCGGCGGCGAAAGCGGTCGAAATCATTGGCCCTGCTCCTTAAGAGCGGTGGCGACGGCGGCCTCCACCTTGCCCTGGTCGGCGGAGGAGCCGACGAGGCGGGAGATGGCGGCACCAGCGATATCAACGGCCACGTCGCGGACCGAGGCCAGGGCCTTGTCCTTGGCGGCGGAGATGCGGGCCTCACCGGCCTTGATCTGGTCGGCCAGCTTGGCGTTCAGATCGCGGGTGCGCTCCTCGGCCTGCTTGGCGAGACGATCGCTCGTCTCCTTGATGACGGCATGGGCATGAGCCCGGGACTCGGCCAGCGCCTTCTCGTAGGCGGCGACGGCGGCTTCGGCCTCGGCCTTCAGCTGCGCGGCCTTGTCGAGATTGTCATCGATCTTGCGCTGACGTTCGTCGAGCACGGCGCCGATCTTCGGCAGGGCCACCTTCGCCATCAAGATGTACAGCGTGATGAAGGTGATCGCCAGCCAGACGACCTGGGGCAGGAAGAACGCCGTTTGTTGGAACTGGGGCATCCCGGTGCTCCAAAGCGTGGGTAAGGCAGAAAAAGTCCCTCAATCGGCGGAACGGACCGCGCAGGGTTTTACCCGGCCGCGCGGTCCCGAACCATCCGAAGGAGATTTTCGCGAACTTAGGCGAAAAGAACCATCAGAGCGACGACCAGCGCGAACAGCGCGATGGCCTCGGTCACGGCGAAGCCGATCCAGCCGTACAGCTCGACGTTCGCCTTGGCGGCCGGGTTGCGACCCACGGCGGCGATCAGGTTCGACCAGATGTTGCCCACGCCGATACCGGAACCGATCATGCCGATGGCAGCCAGGCCGGCACCGATGAACTTAGCAGCAGACGCGTCCATATTTTGCTCCTTCGAGTAAAAAATCAAAACCCAGACAAAACTCTCTGCCCCGCACGCTCAGTGCATGTGGATGGCGTCGTGCAGGTAGATGCAGGAGAGGATCGTAAAGACGTAGGCCTGCAGCAGGGCGATGCCGATCTCGAGCACGGTGATCGCGCTCAGGAAGGCGAACGGCACCAGGCCGGGCAGGATGTAGAAGCCGCCGAGGCTGACCACGAAGCCGCCCATCACGAACAGGATGATGTGGCCC
>DATJKV010000537.1:0-1694 GCA_035491155.1 Magnetospirillum sp.
GCAGCAGCTGGTGCGCTCGGGGATTCTGGTGGGCGTGCGCGGCCCCCGTGGCGGCTATCGCCTGGCGCGCGAACGCCGCCGCATCTCGGTGGGCGAGATTGTGCGCGTGGTCCGCGCCATGGAGACGCCCGAGGATCCCTACCAGGACATGCCCGCTTCGGAACTGGGCAAGAACGTGATCCGGCCCATGTGGGGCGATTTGGCCGAGGAGATCATGGCGCGGCTGGACGCCATCACCGTCGACGATCTCTGCATGCGCTCGTACAAGTCGGGCATACCGTCCGAGGCCCACGCCAAGTTGGACTTCATCATCTGATCTATTGCCCGGACGTTGCATTGGTGTACACTGTAGTTAATGTATGAACTACAGTGCTGACTGGGGAAAATGCCATGAGCGAATTTCGCGGTCGTATCTACGACTCCATCATCGACACCATCGGCGCGACTCCGCTGGTGCGTTTCAAGAAGCTGGCGGCCGAGGCCGGCGTCAAGGCCGACATCGTCGGCAAGCTGGAGTTCTTCAATCCGCTCGCCTCGGTGAAGGACCGCATCGGCTTCGCCATGATCGAGGCGGCCGAGCAGGCGGGGGCACTGAAGCCGGGCGCCACCATCGTCGAGCCGACCTCGGGCAATACCGGTATCGCGCTGGCCTTCGTCGCTGCCGCCAAGGGCTATCGCCTGATCCTGACCATGCCGGAAAGCATGTCGCTGGAACGCCGCAAGATGCTGACCCATCTGGGCGCCGAGATCGTGCTGACCCCGGCCTCCAAGGGCATGACCGGCGCGGTGAAGGAGGCTGAGCGCCTGCAGGCGGAAATCCCCGGCGCGGTCATCCTGCAGCAGTTTAAGAACCCCGCTAATCCGTCCATCCACGAGCGCACCACCGCCGAGGAAATCTGGAAGGACACCGACGGCAAGGTGGATTTCGTGGTTTCGGGCGTTGGCACCGGCGGCACCATCTCGGGCATCGGCCATGTGCTCAAGGCCCGCAAGCCTGGCCTCAAGATGGTGGCGGTGGAGCCCGAGGACAGCCCGGTGCTGTCGGGCGGCGCCCCCGGCCCGCACAAGATCCAGGGCATCGGTGCCGGCTTCGTGCCGGACATCCTGGACAAGGGCGTGGTCGACGAGATTCTCCAGATCGGCAACGAGACCGCCTTCGCCACCGCCCGCAAGGCGGCCAAGCTAGAAGGCATCCCGGTGGGTATCTCGTCCGGTGCGGCGCTGGCCGCCGCCCTGGAATTGGGCTCGCGCCCCGAGAACGCCGGCAAGTTGATCGTCGCGATCATCCCCAGCTTCGCCGAGCGCTACCTGTCCACTGCGCTGTTCGACCAGGCGTAAACCGGTATATAAAAGGCCCCCTCCCGCCTTGCGGGAGGGGGCCTTTTTCATTGGGTGCCGCATGGATTTCAGCGAAGACCAGATCCGCCGCTATGCCCGCCATATCATCCTGCCCGAGATGGGCGGGACGGGGCAGGCCAAGCTGTTGGGAGCCAAGGTGCTGGTGGTGGGAGCGGGCGGCCTGGGCTCGCCGGTGATCCTCTACCTTGCTGCCGCCGGCGTGGGCACCATCGGCGTGGTGGACGACGACGTGGTGGACCTGTCCAACCTGCAACGCCAGGTGCTGCACACGACCGCCAGCCTGGGCATTGCCAAGGTGGACAGCGCGGCCGACGCGGTGGCGGCCATCAATCCGG
>DATJKV010000538.1:0-6482 GCA_035491155.1 Magnetospirillum sp.
ACATGGCGCCGCCCAGGCTGCGCCCGCCGCCGCGCAGGCGCACCGGCAGCAGCGGGTCGGGCTCGGTGTCGGCGGCGGTCTGGGCCAGCAGAGGGCCGGCGAAGCGCACCAGAACACCGCCGTTCTCGACCCAGCGGGCCAGCTTGTCGGCGGTGGTGCCCAGCACCGCCGGCACGTCGGCCAGGATCAGCACCGCCAGTTCGCCGCCCAGCAATTCCGAAATCTCGCCGTGCTTGATATCGGCGCTGGGTGCCAGCGCTCGCTCCACATAGGTCAACTGCGACAGCAGCGGCGCGCCCGACTCGCCGCTGCTCGCCAGGCCCACCGGGCGGCGGCGCCAGCGTTCATCCAGCAACACCACCGAGCCGGCGCCCTGTTCTCCCTCGATATCCAACCGGGCCAGCCGGTTGCGCAACTCGGCCGGCAGCCGCAGCGGCACGGCGACCTCGCCCTGGTCGGCGGCCATGGCGGCCTCCTCGCGGCCCAGCACCCGGCCGGCACCGTCCACCGCGCGCACCGTCACTTTTTCCATGCCCCTGGGGATGCGGCGCACCACCACGTCCAGGCGGTCGCGGACGGTCCCCTCGGTGGGGGGCAGCAGCAGGCGGCCGCTGGCGCCCTGCACCAATTCGACGCCGCCGCCCAGGCTTTGCAGGGCGCGGCCGAAGGCCTGCGCCTGGCCGTCGTCGATGCCGTCGCTCAGCCACACCACCCCGGCGACCCGGTCGCGCGGAATCGCCTTTACCGCTTCGGTGGCGGCGGCGCGGTCGGTTTTCCACGGCTTCGGCACCAGCGCCGCCACCAATGGGCGCGCCTGCGCCGCCGGCATCATGGTGGACGCCTCCACCTTGCCGCCATCGGCGGGCGGGGCGGTAGGCAGCAGCAGCACGGGACGGTCGGCCCGTTCGGCCCGGGTCAGGGTCTCGTCCAGGAAGGTGCGGCGGGCCTGCCAGTCGCGTGCCGAGGCCCAGCCGTCATCCACCACCAGCACCAATGGTCCTGTGGCGCTGCCCATGGGACGGCCGGGATTAAGCAACGGATGGGCGGCGGCCAGGATCAGCAGGAAGGCCAACAGCAGCCTCAGCGCCATGACCCACCATGGGGTGCGGGCGGTGGTGTCCTCGTTGCCTTCCAGCCCCAGCATCAGCCGGATGGCGGGAAAGCCTATCTGGCGCGGCGCCGGCGGCACCACCCGCAACAGCCACCACAACACCGGCAGCACGGCGATGGCGCCCAGTGCCCACGGAGCGGCGAATGCCAGCGGGCCCAGCGACCACATCAGCGGAACCTCGCGCGCGGGCCGCCAAGGCGGGCATGCAGCGCCAGCAGCGGCACCTGGGGCGGCTGGTCGGTATGGTGCAACGTGAAGCTCCAGCCCAGCGAGCGGGCCAGGGTGATCAGCCCGTCGCGATGGGCGGCTAGGCGGCGCTGATAGGAATTGCGCAGGTCCTCGGCCCGGCGGGCAAGGAACTCGCCCTCGTCCTCCAGTCCCATGAAGCGGATGCGCCCCTCATAGGGCAGACTCTCCTCGGCGGGGTCCAGCACCTGAATCAGATGGCCGCCGCCGCCTTCCGCCGCCAGGGTGCGCAGGGACCTCTCCAATTCGGGCAGTGGCATCAGGAAGTCCGATACCAGCACCCGCTCGGCATGGCGGGGCAGCCGGCCGGCCGGTGGCAGGGCCTCGGCTTCGGCCGCCAGGGTCAGGCCCAGCCGGTACAGCGCGGCACCGCCGGTGGTGGGCGGCAGGGTGCCCGACAGCAGCGCCACCTTCTCGCCAGCCTTCAGCAGCAGCGCCGCCAGGGCGAGCAGCAGCAGCTCGGCACGGTCTTTTTTTTGCGACAGGCTGGCCGACGAGCTCCAGGCCATGGAGGCCGAACCGTCCCGCCACAATCCCACCACCTGCGCCGCCGCCCATTCGGTCTCGCGCACGAACAGGCCTTGCGAGCGGGCCGACTGGCGCCAGTCGATGGCGCTTTGGGCGTCGCCCGCCTGGGCGTGGCGGAACTGCCAGAAGGTCTCACCGGTGCCGGCCCGGCGGCGGCCGTGGGTGCCGCCGGCCACCGTGGCGGCGACTCGTTCGGCTGCCAACAGCAAGGGCGGCAGTCGTGCCGCTAAGGACTCCGCCTCTCCCTGGAGAGGGCGATTCATGTTTGCGCCCTCAGGCGCCGGGCGCCCCGCATCCGCGGGGCTTGGCTCACGCTCGCATAGGCTCGCGGGCGCTCAACGCGCCAGTCGCTCGCTGTGCTCGCTCCGTTCACCCCACCACCTCGATCAGGCGTGACAGGATGTGGTCGATGGTGACGCCGTCGGCGCGGGCGGCGAAATTCAGCGCCATGCGATGGCGCAGGATGGGTGGGGCCAGCGCCAGCACGTCGTCCACCGAAGGCGACAGCCGGCCTTCCAGCAGCGCGCGAGCGCGCGAGGCCAGCATCAGCGCCTGGGCCGCGCGCGGGCCGGGGCCCCAGGCGATGGAGCGCTTGACCTCGGCCAGCGGCGATTCTTCGGGGCGGCCGGCGCGCACCAGGGCCAGGATGGCGTCCACCACCGCCTCGCCCACCGGCACCCGGCGCACCAGCTTCTGCGCCGCCAGCAGGTCCTCGGCGGTCATCACCTGATGGGGGGGCGGCTCGTCGGCTCCGGTGGTGGCGATGAGCATGCGCCGCTCGGCCTCGAGGTCGGGATAGCCCACGTCGATCTGCATCAGGAAGCGGTCCAACTGCGCCTCGGGCAGCGGATAGGTGCCCTCCTGCTCCAGCGGGTTCTGGGTGGCAAGCACGTGGAAGGGGGCGGGCAGGTCGTGGTAATGGCCGGCGATGGAGACCTTGTGCTCCTGCATGGCCTGCAGCAGTGCTGACTGGGTGCGAGGGCTGGCGCGGTTGATCTCGTCGGCCATCAGCAACTGGCAGAACACCGGGCCCTGGATGAAGCGGAACGAGCGGGCACCCGAGGGTGCCTCCTCCAGCACCTCGGAGCCCAGGATGTCGGCCGGCATCAAATCGGGAGTGAACTGCACCCGCTTGTCGTCCAGGCCCAGCACCAAGCCAAGCGTTTGCACCAGCCGGGTCTTGGCCAAGCCGGGGACGCCGATCAACAGGGCGTGACCCCCCGCCAGCAGCGTGATAAGACTTTCGTCGATCACCCGGTCCTGACCGAAGATCACCCGGCCGATGGATTCCCGGGCGGCGTTCATGCGGGCGCTCAGGGCTTCGGCGGCGGCGAGCACGTGATCCGGGTTGGTGGCGCCTGCGGGACTGGATTCAAGTCCGGTCATAGATTTCACGGGTTGTGCCTCCAGGCCTGCCGGTTGAAACTCGACGAATCGGACAAACTTAAAGTGGGGCTCTGCGGTGTTTCGGAGGTCAAATTTTGGCAACCCTGCCTGATAACCGTACCAAAGCCCCGGCCAATGAATCGGACGCCCAGACCAATTGCGGCGATCTCGGCATCCGCATCGGCCGCAACGGGCGTTGGTTTTACCACGGCTCTCCGATTAACCGCAAAGAGATGGTCTGCCTGTTCGCTTCCGTCATGGAGCGGCGCGACGATGGTTCCTATTGGCTGGTCACCCCTGACGAAATGGGCTGGATCGAGGTGGAGGATGTGCCGTTCGTCGCGGTCGAGATGTTCACCTGCGGCTCGGGCCGCGACATGGTGGTGAGCTTTCGCACCAACGTGGACGAGCTTGTTACGGTGGATGGGGACCATGGCCTCAGGATCGCCGAATGTGCCGAAACTGGCGAACCTTTGCCCTATGTCCACGTGCGCGATGGCCTGGAGGCGCGGCTGACCCGTTCCGTGTACTATGAACTGGTGGCACAGGGCTTCGAGGAAAAGGTGGACGGAGAAGATCTGTACGGCCTATGGAGCAGTGGAACATTCTTTCCCTTGGGTCGGCTGACCGACCCCGTCTGACGCGCGAGCGCATCTCGGAATTGCTGGCTGCCGGCTTCAATCCGGCGGGGCGCGGCGACGCCATGCTCGAACGGCAGATCGACGGCGACGCGGTCACGCCCAACCGTGCCGCCTACGACCGGGTGCCCACTCCGGCGGCGGTGCTGGTGCCGCTGGTCGAGCGGCCCGACGGGCTGACCGTGCTGCTGACCCAGCGCACCGACCATCTGGCCCACCATCCCGGTCAAATCAGTTTCCCCGGCGGCCGGCTGGAAGAGGCCGATAACGGCGACGCCCAGGTGGCGGCGCTGCGCGAGACCGAGGAGGAGATCGGCCTGTCCCGCGCGCTGGTCACCATCCTGGGCCGCCTCGACCCCTACGTCACCGGCACCGGTTTTGCGATCACGCCCCTGGTAGGGGTGGTGACGCCGCCCTTCGAACTCACTCCCGATCCTTTCGAGGTGGCCGAAATCTTCGAGGTGCCGCTGGCCTTCCTGCTGGACCCCGAGAACCACAAGCTGAACCGCCGGGTGGTGGAGGGCCGCCACCGGCCGTTCTGGTCCATGACCTGGGAGCAGCGGGTGATCTGGGGCGCCACCGCCGGCATCCTGGTCAACCTGTCCGAGGTGCTGTCCCGCCAGGGAAACGGCTGATGCGTCCCGTTCCCGGAAGTACCGAGCCGCTGGGCCAACTGCCGCCGCAAGATTGGATGGAGGCCCCTGAGACTGCCCAAGTGGTGGCGGCGCTGATGGCCGAGGGGGCGGACGTGCGCTTCGTCGGCGGCTGTGTGCGCGACTCGGTGCTGAAGCGTCCCATCAAGGATATCGACATCGCCACCCACGATCCGCCCGAGCGGGTCATGGATTTGCTGGCGAAGGCGGGCATCCGCGTCATCCCCACCGGCATCGCCCATGGCACGGTGACCGCCGTCATCGGCAAGGCCCATTACGAGATCACCACGCTGCGCGAGGACGTCGAGACCTTCGGCCGCCACGCCAAGGTGTCGTTCACCGACGACTGGACGGCCGACGCGGCGCGGCGTGACTTCACCATGAACGCCATGTGCGCCGACCCGCAGGGGCGCATCTACGATCCGTTCAACGGTTTGGCCGATTTGGGGGCGGGGATAGTCCGCTTTGTCGGCGACCCCGTGAAGCGCATCGACGAGGACGTGCTGCGCCTGTTGCGCTTCTTCCGCTTCTTCGCCCATTACGGCCGCCCGCCCATGGACGCGCCGGCCCTGGCCGCCTGCCGCCGCATGGCGCCCGAACTGGCCAAGCTGTCGGGCGAGCGGGTGGCGGGCGAGCTGATCCGGCTGCTGCAGGCGCGCGACCCCGGTAGTGTGCTGCTGGTCATGCAGGGCGAGGGCGTTCTTCCGCACATCCTGCCCGAGGCCACCCAGTTCACTCGGCTGAAGGTGCTGACCTGGCTGGACAGCCGGGCCATCGTGCGTCCCTCGGTGCAGCCCGACGCCATCCGCCGGTTGGGCGCCTTGCTGTCGGCCGACGCCGCCGGCATCGAGGCGGTGGGCGAGCGGCTCAAGCTGTCGGGGGCGCAGACCAAGCGCCTCGCCGCCATTGTGGTGCCGCGGATCGAAATCCAGCGCAGCATGGATGCCCGCGCGGCACGCCGTGCGCTGCGCAAGGTGGGGGCGGACGAGTTCCGCGATCTGGTGCTGGTCGCCTGGGCGGGTGAGCGCGCCTCCGAGGTGCGCGCCCGGGCGGCAGAGACGGCGGAATGGACCCGCCTGCTGGATCTGGCCGACAACTGGCAGCCGGTGGAGCTGCCGGTGCGCGGCGCCGACGCCCTAGAGCTGGGCGTGCCGCGCGGCCCCCAGGTCGGCCGGGTGCTGGCGGCGGTGGAGCGGTGGTGGGAAGACAACGACTACCGCCCCGGCAGGGAAGCCGCCCTCGACAAGCTTCGCGAGGTGGTGTCCGCGCCCGCTTAGGCGGACAGTTCCCCTGCGAAGCCTTTCGTTGAAAAGTCGGCCCATACACCTATGCGTTCCAGCTCCTGGGGTGGCACAGCTGTCCGTGTGCATATCATCTTATACCCGCGAGGGTGGCCGACAGCTTGGCGGGGCGGCGGATGGGCTGGTTGCACGGGTTTTCCCTGAAACTGCGCGGGAACTTGGCCTTCGGCCTCGCCTTCGCCCTCGCGGCGGTCGGCGGCAGTCTGGCGGTGCGTCTCATTGTCGAAGCGCTGCTGCCGCCCGGCTTCCCCTTCATCACCTTCTTCCCGTCCGTCATGATCGTGACGTATCTGGCGGGGCTGCGGCCCGGGATTCTCGCGGCTGTCCTTAGCGTATTGGCCGCCTGGTATTTTTTCATTCCGCCCGCGGATGCCTACGGCGTGCGTGGCGGCGGCGCCGTCGCCTTCTTCATCCTCGTGGCGGCCATCGACATCGCCATAATCCATGCCATGAGAATTGCGCTGGATCGCCTGGACGGCGAGCGTCGCCGCAGCGCGGAACTTTCTCGCCAGTCCCAAGTCATGTTCGCCGAGTTGCAGCACCGGGTGTCAAACAACCTGCAACTGGTATCGACGCTGTTGATGATCGGGCAGTCCAAGGTTTCCGAGCCTTTGGCGGT
>DATJKV010000539.1:0-1917 GCA_035491155.1 Magnetospirillum sp.
ACGATCTCGCGCACCTTGGATTCCCGCGTGGGCGTATATTCTTGACGCGGCTGCGTATCGCGGGGCGTGACGTCAGGCATGGCGGCCTCCATATGCGGGTCGGGTGACCCCCATATGGGAGGCGGCAGGGAAGCCGGGGAAGGGGCGCTATGCTAATTCGCCCCCACCCCGAACCGGGGCGGGGGCGAAATCCTTACTCGCCGATGACGATGCGCTCGACCAGCTGCTTCACCGAGGGGATGAAACCGCCGGCATAGAACGGGTCGGCCCCGAAGCGGAAGGCGTTGTGGCCGGCGAACATCAGCTCGTTCTCCACATCGCCGCCGTGGCCGATGTTCTGCAGGGTCTTCTGGATGCAGAAGCTGCGCGGATCGGCCTTCTTGCCGGTCGTGCCGGCCTCGTTCTGGGCCCAGTTGGAGAACACGCACTGGGACAGGCAGCCCATGCAGTCCACCTGGTCCTTGCGGATTTCCTCGGCCTTGTCCGCATTGACGAACACCAGGGTGTTGTCCGGGGTGCGCAGCGCCTCGGAGCTGCCGGCGGCCATCCAGCCCAAGGCCAGCTCGCGCTCGTGCGGGGTGACCCAGACGATGCGCTTGCGGGCGCCGATGGGCAGTTCGGCGGTGTGGTCGCCGAGGGCCTCGGACGAATAGGGAATCTGGCGATGCGAGCGATCCACCAGGTCCTGGATGAAGGCGTTCTTCACCGCCGACGAATAGAAGCCGGTGGGGCTGAAACGGTGCAGCAGCACGTCGCCCGGCTTCAGGTTCAGCAGACGCTGCTTCCAGGCGTCCGAAATGGGGCTTTCCTTGGTCAGCAGCGGGCGGGTGCCGAACTGGAAGGCGATGGCGCCCAGTTCGGAATTGCCGATCCAGTCGGACCATTCCTTCAGCGCCCACACGCCGCCGGCCATGAACACCGGCACGGTGTCGGCGACGCCGCATTCACGCATGGTCTTGCGCAGCTCGACGACGCGGCCATAGGGCGCCTCGGGCTTGTCGGGGCTTTCCGAATTGGACAGGCCGTTATGGCCGCCGGCCAGCCACGGGTCCTCGTACACCACGCCGCCCAGCAGGTTGCCGTACTTGTGGAACGAGCGCTTCCACAGGGCGCGGAAGGCGCGGGCCGACGAGACGATGGGGTAGTAGTAGACGTTATGCTTGGCGGCGATCTCGGCCACCTTGTAGGGCATGCCGGCGCCGCAGGTGACGCCATGGATCAGGCCCTTGGCGCCGGTCAGCGCGCCTTCCAGGATCTCCTCGGCGCCGCCCATCTCCCACAGCACGTTCATGTGCAGGCGGCCCTGGCCGCCGGACAGGTCGTGGGCGATCCGGGCCTGGGCGATGGCGCCCTTGATGCCGAAGGCGATCAGCTCGTGGTGACGCTCGGTGCGGGTCTTCCCCTGGTAGACCATGGGGATCAGCTTGCCGTTCTCGTCGTAATTGTCGGCGTTGACGCCCGAGAAAGTGCCGACGCCATCGGCCGCCGCCCAGGCGCCCGAGCTTTCGCCGTTGGAAACGTTGATGCCCTTGCCGCCCTCGACGACGGGCAGGACCTCGCGACCGGAAATGACGATGGGCTCGAGCTTCATGTACGTACCAACCACTCCTGACGGCGAGGCGTCACAACGAGAATAATCGACAGCGGGCACATATATAGAGCCTTGGCCCGCTTGACCACACCTGAGGTGAAAAAATAGTGACATTTCATAATAGGCGGTCGGGGGCGTCGCAGAAAAGGCTGTTTACTCCCCGCCGCCACAAAGCCTTGGCGCGACCCGGACGATTGACGGTATAGGCCATCACCGCCAGCCCCGCCGTTGACAATTGCGTGACTAGGACGGATGGCAGGGCCCGATGATAAGCGCCCAGGGCCGCGCAGCCCAGCCGCCGCACCCGCTCGGGCCAGTCGGCCGGC
>DATJKV010000540.1:0-6754 GCA_035491155.1 Magnetospirillum sp.
CACCGCGCCAGCATCGAAGGCCCGGATTCGCCGGTGCCGCGCGACCTGCTGCGCCTTTCGGTGGGCCTGGAAGCGCCCGAGGATCTGTTCGCCGACCTGGCCGCGGCGCTGGGCTAGATTTTTACCAATTCGAAACTTAGCACCGTTATGCTGCACTGCAGCACGATAGAGCGTGCGCAGGAGAACCGTGATGACCTTGACCGACAAGCATATCGAGACTCTGAAGGACGCCCCGTTCATTCTCGGACGCTTCCCCGGCATTTCCCACGACTTGTGCCGCAAGGGGCTGCTGCGCTGGGTGGACGGCGCGTGGCACCTCACCCTTGAGGGCCGCCAGGTGCTGGCGGAAGCCTTGGTCCCCACCGCCGCCTGAGCCTAAATGGCTGCCGGCGGTGTGGCCTTCACCGCCGGGAGCCGACCAGATCGTGCCATTCGCGGTGGCGGCGCAGCCAGGCGGCGGCATAGCCGCAGATGGGCACCACCTTCAGATTTTCGTCGCGGGCAATGCGCATGACCCCTTCCATCAGCCGCCCGGCCGCTCCGGTGCCGCGCAAGGCGGGTGGGGCCTCCACGTGGGGGATGGCGAGGGTGTCGCCCTGGCGGCGGTAGGTCAGGAACACAACCTGGCCGTCGATCTCCAATTCATAACGGCCAAGCGTGGGATTGTCGCGGATGGCGGGGTCGGCGGCGGCGCCCATGGAATCTCCTCTCGAATGGCTGTTGCCTGTCATATATGGGGACGTCACGCGGGGATCATGACCCGGAACAGCGATCCCTTGCCGTGGACCGATTTCACTTCAAGTTGGTAGTTCAGGGCTCGGGCCAGACGCTCGACGATCGAGAGGCCCAGGCCGGAGCCCTTGGTCTGCTTGCTTTCACCCACCTGGAAGAATTCTTCCCAGATCAGCTCCAGCCTGTCCGGGGGGATGCCGATGCCGGTGTCCCACACCTCCAGGCACAGGTTGCCGTCGTGCCGGCGACAGGCCAGCAGGACGCCGCCCTTGTCGGTGTAGCGGATGGCGTTATGCACCAGATTGCGCAGGATGCGGGCCAGCATGTCGTGGTCGGTGGTGATGGTCACGTCGGGAAAGGCCGACCGGCGCAGGTCCAAGCCCTTCTCTTCGGCCGCCGGGCGGCATTCCAGCAAAACATGGTCCAGCAGGCTGGGTAGGTGCACCTCCGCCAGCTTGGGCGGGATGTCCCCGGCATCCATCCTGGCGATCTCGAATAGGCAGTCGATCAGGCCGGTCATGGTGCCGTGGGTCTGTTCCAGCCCGTCGATGTAGCGGGTGAGGTTGGGGTCGGTAGTGGCCTGTTTCAGCAATTCGATGCACCAGCCCTGGGCGTGCAGGGGTTGGCGCAAGTCGTGGCTGGCGCCGGCCAGGAAGCGGTTCTTGGCCTCAACCGATGTCTCAGCCACTTCGCGGGCTTGGTTCAGGGCGTCCTGCCGCTCGTGGTTCTGCCGGGCGGCCTCGTGCAGCACGGATTCCACCTTCTCGAACTCGACGATGGTCTGGCTGATGGGCGGCAGTTCGCGGTTCTCGCCCAAGGCCATCGCTCCCTCGGTCAAGCGGCCGGCGGCGGCGCTCAGGCGCTGCGACAGCACCACCGCCACCGACAAGGTGATGCCCAGTGCCGCCAAGCCGGCCACCCCCAGCGCCGCGAGCGGCAGGCGCAGGGGCGCGAGAAGGTTCTGCTCGGGCGTGCCGACCACCACCGTCCAGTTGGTGCCCTCCACCTTGTGGAAGAAGCTGTAGAGCTCGTCACCCTCCAGGCTGTGATGGCGGGATGCGCCGGATTGCTGGCTGGACTTGGCGATTTCCACCACCGCAGGCGAGGCCGACTTGCCCAGGTGCTGCTCCGGATTGAGGGTGCGGGCGATGAAACGGCCTTCGCTGTCGACGATGGCCGCCTTCCAGCCCGGCTTGAGCGGATTTCGATCGATGATGGCGCCGATCACCTCAAGATCGGTGGAGGTGCCCAGCACCCGGGGGCCGAAGCCGGTGTAGACCGGCACGTCGATGGTGATCAGCGGCCGTTTGGCAACCGCACCGACGACGACATCGGAAACGCTGACTTCGCCGGTTTGCAGCGCCCGCTTGTACGAGGTCGCTTCGGCCCGGCGGGGCAGGTCGGCGCCGAAGGGACGCCGCGTATTGAAAAGCTGCTCGCCGTCGGCGGTGGCCAAGCCGATGTGCTGATCCAGATCGGCCGCCAGCATGGAGGCGTGCTGGTAGGCTTCCTTGATGTCCTCGCGCGCCAGCGCCGGCGAGCGGGCCAGCACCTTCATGGCGGTGGCTACCATGCGCACGTGCTCGCCGACGTCGTCGGCCAACTGCGCTGCCAGGATGCGCGCCTCCTGTTCGGTGGCGTGGCGCATATCCACGGCCAGCCGCCAGCTGATGATGATGCTGAACAGCAGCACGGGAAGGACGGCGCCGACCACCAGGGCGGTGAGGAAGTTCTTCAGTGAGCGCATGGCGTCGTATTTGTAAATTTAGGCGCTTTGTTTTCACCTTAGACAGCGACGCACCAACACGCCAACGGTGCTTTGGTATACGAATGAAAATGATCCGTTCCCATCTCCACGTCTCGACCGCGGGCGGCGGCCCGGTGTAGGATAGCGTATTGGTAATACCACTGGGACCTCTCCCTTGACTTTGCTTCTGTTGATCGTTGCCGCCTTTGCCGCCGGCGCCATGAATTCCGTGGCTGGCGGCGGCTCGTTCCTGACCTTCCCATCGCTGGTGTTCGCCGGCATTCCCTCGGTCACCGCCAACGCCACCAACACGGTGGCGCTGTTTCCGGCCAGCCTGGCGGCCTCGTGGGCCTATCGCCACGACTTTCCCCGGCTGGAAGGCGTGGGCACCCGCATCATCGTCGCCGTCAGCGTGTTGGGCGGTGCCGCGGGCGCGCTGCTGCTGATCTTCACGCCCGAGCGCACCTTCAACGCGGTGGTGCCGTGGCTGCTGCTGGCCGCCACCCTGCTGTTCGCCGCGTCCAAGCGGCTGATGCCCTGGCTGCGCAGTCGCTTCACCGTCGGCCCCGTCACCCTGTGCCTGGTCCAGTTCGCCATCGCCGTCTATGGCGGCTATTTCGGCGGCGCCATGGGCATCATGATGCTGGCGCTGTTCGGGCTGTTCGGTATCAGCGACATCCATGCGGCCAACGCGTTGAAGACGCTGCTGGCTGGCTTGCTCAATGCGGTGGCGGTGGTGTGTTTCGTCGCGGCCGGACAGGTGGCGTGGGCGCCGGCGGCGATCATGTTGCTCTCGTCGGTGGCGGGCGGCTATCTGGGTGCCCGCGTCGCCCGGCGCATGGACCCGAACCACGTGCGTGCCGCCATCATCCTGATCGGCATCGGCATGACAGTGGCCTTCTTCCTGCGCCAGTTTTGAGAAAAAGGGACCCGGCGATGCCGGGTCCCCTTCGCCGGCGTCTCAGTAGCGGGCGTCCTTGGGCTTGCCGCCGTTGGGCCAGTCCTTGACCTTGGCGGGGAAATCGGGACGCGGCTGGTGCGAGAAGTACTCGGCCACGTCCAACGCTTCCTGCTCGGTCATGGCGCCGCCCTGGCCCAGCAATCCGTTCAGGCCATGGGCCACCGGCATGTTGTTCAGCACGAAGGCGGCAGCCGTGTAGGTGCGGGCCATGCCGGCGCCGACGTTGAACGACTTGTCGCCCCACAGCGGCGGAAACACCATCTCGCCGCGGGCATCGGTGATGCCCTCGCCGTTGGCACCGTGGCAGCTGGCGCATTGCTGGTCGTAGACTTTCTTGCCGTTAACCGGGTCGGGCAGCAGGTCGGCGTTGATCTTGCCGATGCCCTTGCCGGCGATGTTCAGCTTGCCCTTCTCCTTGGGCAGCCCCGACGACAGCCATTCCATGTAGGCCAGCATGGCCTTCATTTCCTGCGAGTCCGACTTCAGCGGCTTGCCGTTCATGGAGCGCAGGAAGCAACCGTTGATGCGCTCGGCCAGATTGATCTCGCGGCCGGCGCGCGGGGCGTATTGCGGGAAGGCGTTCCAGGTGCCGAGGAAGGGCGAGCCGAAAGCCACCTTGCCGCCCAGCAGGTGGCAGGACGAGCAGTTCATCTCGGCGCCCACGTTGTCGGGCAACAGGCGTTTGGTCTCGGTCATCAGCCGCTTGCCGTACAGGATCTGGGCGCCCTGCTCGGTCTTGGGGATAGCGCTGTCGCGCGGTACCGAGAACGGCAGCGGGGCGGCGTCCTCGGCCCAGGCGGGCGCCAGGGTCGCGGCGATGGTGGCCAGGCCCGCCAGCAGGGATTTGGTCAGGGTTTGCATGATGGGCTCCTCGGGCTCACGGACGGGCGGGGGAATGGCCGGCGGATTTGCGCGCCTCGGCGACGTCCTTGGGCCGCACCGGCGGGGCGTTGTTGCCCCACGAATTGCGGATGAAGGTCAGCACCTCGGCCACCTCGGTGTCGCTCAGACGGGCGAGGACGGGCATGGCATACGCTGTCTCGCCGCCTGCGGTCGCGGCCATACGGCCGCCGGCCAGCACGACTCGGATCAGCGAGCCGGGATCGTCGGGCAGCACGGCGGAATTGCCGGCCAGGGCGGGGAAGATCTTCGGCACGCCGTCGCCGTCGGCCCGGTGGCAGCTCTGGCAGAACTCGGCATAGGTGACGGCGCCGGGCTTGGCATAGTCGCCCTGGCGCAGGGCGTCGAAGGTGGCGTCGCCCTCCTTGCCGGCATAGGCCTTGCCAGCCTTGGCCGGCAGCGACTTCAGGTAGTGGGCCATGGCCGCCAGGTCCTGGTCGGGCATGTGCTGGGTGGAGTGGCTGATCACCTCGGTCATGCCGCCAAAGGCGGCCGTGCGCGGGGTGCGGCCGGTCTTGAGGAAGGCGACGATCTCATCCTCGCCCCAGTCGCCCAGGCCGGTGCCCTGGTCGGCGCGCAGGCTCTTGGCGAACCAGCCGTCGATGCTGCCGCCGGCTAGGAAGTGCTCGCCGTCGGTGGCGCCCAGGGCCTTTTCCTGGAAGCCCAGGCCGCGCGGCGTATGGCACGAGCCGCAATGGCCCGGCCCTTCCACCAGATAGGCGCCCCGGTTCCACACCTCGTCCCGGCCGGCCACCGGCTGGAACGGCTTCGATTCCACGAATACCTTGTTCCACACCGCCAGCGGCCAGCGGATCGACAGCGGCCACGGGATGTCGCCGGGCCGGTTGGGCTGCTCCACCGCCTCGACACCGTTCATGAACCAGGCGTACAGCGCCTTCACGTCGGCATCGGTGAGCTTGGCGTAGGACGGATAGGGCATGGCCGGATAGAGCCGATGGCCGTCCTTGGCGACGCCTTCGCGCACCGCACGGGTGAAATCGCCGTAGGTGTAGTCGCCGATGCCGGTCTTGGCCGAAGGCGTGATGTTGGTGGAATAGATGGTGCCGATGGGCGTCGTCATGGGCAGGCCGCCGGCGAAGGGCTTGCCGCCCGGGACGGTATGGCAGGCGATGCAATCCGAAGCGATGGCGACGGCGCGCCCGGCCTCCACCACCGGGTCGGCCAGGCCCAGCGCGGGCGCCGCCAGACCCCAGGCCAGGGCCGTTGTCAGCAGAATACGGTTCATGGGAGCGCGCTCCTTTCAGGCTTATGCCCGAAAGGCTAGTCCGTGTGCTCTGCCATCGGTATTGGGGTAAGCCCGCGAGAGGGCTTAGGGTTTACCCTAGGATCATGCCAGCGGAGGCTGTGGGGCTTCCAATATGTTTTGCTTCGTCATGGCCGGGCTTGGCCCAGCCATCCACGAGCCAGCGGCCGGGACAAAGTGGGGGGCACTACGTGGATGCGCGGATCAAGTCCGCGCATGACGACTGTTCCAGGCGTTGGAACGCTCATGGTGTTTAAGACGCGGCCACCAGCATGCGGGTCAGGTCGGCGACGGAATCGGCCGCCATCTTCTCCATCACGTGGGCGCGGTGGGCCTCGACGGTCTTAATGGAGATGTCCAGTTCGTAGGCGATCACCTTGTTGGGCTTGCCCTGGGCCACCAGCTCCAGCACGGCGCGCTCGCGGCTGGTCAGGCTGTCCAGGCGCTGGCGTACGCGGGTGGTGGTGGCGGCACGGCCGCAGGCCTCGGTGCTGTGCCGCAGGCCCTCGGCCACATGGTCCAGCAGGAGCTGGTCGTTGCATGGCTTTTCCAGGAATACCACGGCGCCGCCGCGCATGGCCTCCACCGCCATGGGAATGTCGCCGTGGCCGGACAGAAAAACGATGCTGAGCGACGAACCGGCGCGGTTGAGCAGGGTCTGCAATTCCAGTCCGCTCATGCCCGGCATGCGCACGTCCAGCACCAGGCAGCCGGGCCGGTCGGTCCGGTGGTTGGCCAGGAAGGCCTCTGCCGAAGGGTGGCATTCCACCGCGACGCCCAGCGACTTCAGCAGGAAGGCGAGGGAATGGCGCATGGCCTCGTCGTCGTCCACCACGTGGATCGTGGGGGAGCAGGGCTCGGTCGAGCCGCAGCGGCCGCAGGTCATGGCAGGTTCTCCGATGCGACGGGAATGGTGAAGCGGAAGCAGGCGCCCCCTTCGCTCTCATCGGCCCACAGCCGGCCGCCATGGGCTTCGATGATGGAGCGCGACAGCGACAGGCCCAGGCCGAGGCCGTCCGGCTTGGTGGTGAAGAACGGCTCGAACAGATGGTTGCGGGCGTCCTCGGACAGGCCGGGACCGCTGTCGCTCACCGTCACCTCCACGAAGCCGTCATCCCGGGGGCGGGTGGCGATGGTCGTTTCCCGGCGC
>DATJKV010000541.1:0-1815 GCA_035491155.1 Magnetospirillum sp.
TGGACTTCAGCAGCGTCACGGCGCGGCAGGCCTCGCCGATATCGGCGAACAGCAGCAGCGCGCTGGCCTTGTGGGCGTGCTCGGGAACCGTGCGGTAGGTGATCTCGGCGATGAAGCCCAGTGTGCCCTCCGACCCGATCATCAGGTGCTGGAGGATGTGGACGGGGTCCTCGAAATCCACCAGGGCGTTCAAGGAATAGCCGGTGGTGTTCTTGATGGCGAACTTGGCGCGGATGCGCTCGGCCAGCTCGGGGTTGTCGCGGGTTGCCCGGCCAAATTCGGCCAGTTCGGCCAGCAGCCCGGCGTGGGAGGCGCGGAAGGCTGCGACACTGGCCGTGTCGCCGGTGTCCACCAGGGTGCCGTCGGCCAGAATCAGCCGCATGGACACCAGGGTCTTGTACGAATTGTCCGAGGTGCCGCAGCACATGCCCGACGAATTGTTGGCGGCGATGCCGCCGATCTTGGCCGAGTCGATGGATGCCGGATCGGGGCCGATCTTGCGGGCGAAGGCGGCGAGGCGGCGGTTGGCCTCGGCGCCGATGACGCCGGGCTGGAGGCGGATCAGGGTGCCGTCCTGCTCGATCTTGACGCCGTTCCAGCCGTCACCCAGCATCAGCAACACCGAATCGGTGACCGCCTGGCCAGACAGCGAGGTGCCGGCGGCACGGAAGGTGACAGGGGCACCAAAGGCACGGCACGCTTCCAGCACGGCCAGCACTTCGTCCTCGCTGTCGGCCTTCACCACCACCTGGGGGATCAGCCGGTAGAAGCTGGCATCGGTGCCGTAGGCCAGCAGTCGCAGCGGATCGCGGATCAGCCGCGCGGGCGGAACGATGGCGGCCAGGGCGCGGCCCAGGGAGTCGTAGTCGCGCTGGGTGTTGGTAGTGGCGTTCATAATATCCGTTTCAGCAATAGCCAAGGCGCAGCGCGCCCCAGGGGCGCCCCTTGACGGTGATGGGGGCCGAGACGTCCAGCACCAGCACCTTGCGGCCGGCGCCCATGTCTCGGCGGTAGGATTGGACCAGGAAGGGCTCGCGGTTGCGCGCGGCCCGAAGGCCGGTCTCGTCGTCGAAGATGCGGCGGTTGCGGCAATTGGCCGCGTTCCAGTAGGCGTCGCCGCCCTGGGGCTGGGAATAGACCTTGTTGTGGGTGGGCAGATAGCCGTTGCGGTCCACCGGCGCGCAGAACAGCACGCGCTCATGCCGATCTACCACGGCTTCGATCACTGCCGGCAGCACCCGGTCGGTGAAGTCGGTGAAGCGCGCGGTGTGTTGCTGCGGGTTGGTGCCCGGGACGGGCTGGTAACGCTCGTCGAACAGTGCGTCCAGGGTGATGTCGCCCCGATCCACGGCCTGCTCGAACAGGGCCGAGATTTTCGCAGCTTTCTCACGCGCGATGGCGACGAACGGGGTCTCGCTGGTTTCGATGCCCGACTGGGCGGTCAACAGCATCAGCGATTCGCCCGAGCGCAGCAGCTCCTGCAGACGGTTGCGGGCATGGCCCAGGCGGTCCTGGAAGGCGGCGATGCCGCCCGCCGCGCGGTCGATCTCGCCGATCATCTGCTCCGAGCGGGCGTTGATCGCCCCGGTGTCGGTGCTGACACGCCCGATGCGGCCGGCGATGTCGGCCAGCGCCTGGCGGATGTGGTCGATGGTGGCGCCGATGGCGGCGGTCTCGCTGCCCAGGCTGCCGGCGCGCTCGGCGCCCTCGTCGCCGCG
The DNA here is from genome assembly GCA_035491155.1 of Magnetospirillum sp. Lineage (GTDB taxonomy): Bacteria > Pseudomonadota > Alphaproteobacteria > Rhodospirillales > Magnetospirillaceae > Magnetospirillum. Next base: position 1,719 of record DATJKV010000541.1, read on the forward strand.
CTCGATCAGGCGGTGGGCGGTGCCGGTCAGGGTGCCCAGGGTCGAGCGGATTTCCTGGGTGGCGCTGCTGGTGCGGCGCGACAGCTCCTTCACCTCC
>DATJKV010000542.1:0-7874 GCA_035491155.1 Magnetospirillum sp.
CCAACGGCGCCAGCAACAACGGCGACCTGGCCAACGGCCAGCCGGTGACGTTCAAGCAGGTTGACGGTCAATGGACCGCGGTCGACGCCGCCGGTCAGGCGATCGCTGGCAGCGGCGCCAACGTGCTGTTCGACAACCAGGCCCTGAACGGCGACGGCATCGCGCACGCCAAGGACACGGGCGCCGAGGGCGGCAACCAGAACTGGGAGGATCTCTATAACGGTGGCGATGCCGACTACAACGACGTCAGCGTCAACGTCGCTTGGGGAGGGGCCGACACCGCGATCACCGACAATGTCCTGATGGAGACCAGCCGGATCGACACGGTGGTGATCAGCCAGTACACGGTCACAGTGCAGACGACAGGAACGGTGAGTGCGACCGCCAGCGAGAGCAACGGCGGCGACAGCGGCTTGGCACTTCCACAGCGATTGTCTCTCCATTTCGGCGAGCTCCGGAACCAGCTCGACCCCAACCGGGCATTGACCGATGCGGAGCGGGGGCGTGGAGATCATGACCATGATTCGGGTGGAGGTGCGTAAGCAGGCGGGGCTTTCCGCCTCCCCTACTGGGCTGCCGCCTTCTTCACCGCCGGAATCGTCCAGCTCCCATTGAGGATCGATGGGGCGGTTTCGTTCGGCCAGTAAAGGCGCATCATCAAGACAAACTTGTCGGCCGGTGCGGGTAACCAATTGGATTCTTTGTCTGCGCCTGGCGACTCGCTCTGAATGTAGATATCGACTGAACCGTCCGGATTGTGCTTTAGGCTCTGCCGTGGACTGATTGAATAGCGGTTGATCGGGTTGGCCACAAAAAAGTACGAGGTGTCGTACATCGTGATCGACCAGAAACCTTTAACGGGCGGCGTCTGGCCTTTCTCGAAACGGATCACGTATTTGTTCGCCCCATCATAGGCATTGCCGCTGGCGTCTTTCAGCGAGGTCGGATAAATGGCATCCTGCGGCCGGTTGGCGCCAAGCCCGATGGCCGTAATGAGCGCCCGCATGAGATAATCCGTGCCGTAGAGCCCGGTCTTGGTCGTAAAATTCCAGCCATTGATGTGCTGCACATCCTTGTTGATCTTGAATTGCAGCATGATGCGGTCAAAGCCGACCTGCGGAATGCGCTGCGCAAAATCCGCCCGCAGCTTGCTCGCGTCGAAATCCTTGCCGGCGACAAGACCAATCTTTTCAAATTTGGCCAACTCCGGAGCGTCAGCCGCGCTGGGCGGATTGGATTTCATGAGTTGTGCAAGGAGCGTGAAAAAGGCTACCGCATCCAGTCGGTTGACCTGATCACGCACGGGCGTTTTCATGTCGATGTTAGGATCAACTGTGCCGGCGGCCGGAGTATAGGTCTTGCCGTAGGAACTCAGCGGGACCAGCTTGAACTGGTCCTGGAGCGCGTGCACGGCGGCATAGTCTTCCAGGGTGCCTGTGCAATAAATGCGGCCAAGAATCCACACGATGTCGGTCGGTGACTTGTATTCCTTCACGCCAGCCGGAAGCGTGCCCGACCATCCCGGTCCGGTGATCGCGTAAACCTGCGCACCCGTTCCAGTCGTGCGTGAGCCGGGAACCTGAAACACATTGGTCCACCCGTCGAGCATCGGCAGCAGGAAATAACGCCCCTTCATGTCCGGGACGCTCAGAACCCACGGCTCTTTACCGACATCGATCCAAGCGATCGTGTACAAGGTGTCGGCGTTGGGGGCGGTAACATCGCGGAATGATGCATCGGGATATTGCCGCGCCTTGACGAATTGCCCCATAGGCGCGCGGGTGCCTTCCGGCGCAGCGACGTTCGTCATGACCCGACGGGTCATCTCCATGGTAACAAGGGGGTAGCCATAGATGTAGGCGTCGGTGGCGAGCCAGAAATCGTCAAGCCCTTCGCCGACACCAGAAAACTCGCCCCCTCCCTCGCCACGAGCGAGCCCGCCGAAGGCAGTGAGGCCGAAGAGGCTCAATCCACTCATCAAGGCAGCTCGTCGGGTGATGGTCATTCCGGACCTCTTCAGATGCAGGGGAAAGCCGCGATCTCAAGTCAGGAGAGAACCAAATTACGACAGTCGCCACCTCGGCAATATAAGCTAAAACGGTTAATAGCGTTTTGCGCATTCCAAACGATAGAGCGGTAATAATGAGTTCATACTGCCGCTTAACCTGGGATTCTATCGGCGGAGATAGTTACATTACTTCGCTCACTCCCGCCGGCTGTTAGTGTCTGAAACCGGGCGGAAATGCTGGGGATGAGGTCAAGCCTCCGCTTGGTCCAACCCCATCAGCCGAAATCCTAGGCACACAGGGCGGCCAACGCGGCCAGCGCAGCTAAGCCCACGGCACCCTGCACCAGGGCGCCGCCGGTCACCCAGCGCAGGCCTTGCAAGGTGCGCAGGCCGGCATGATGGCTGGCGAGCCAGAAATAGCCGTCGTTCAGGTGGGGTGCCGCCATGGTGCCACTGCCGATGGCGATGGCAGCCAGCGCCCTCCCCGCCTCGCCGCCCAGCCCCAGTGGCGTCAGCAACGGCTGCACAATGCCGGCGGCGGTGATGGCGGCGGTCAACGCCGAGCCTTGCAGGGCGCGGCTGACCAGGGCCACCAGAAACGGCACGGCGATGCCCAGGCCTGCCGGCAGGAAGGAAACCTGTTCCGCCATTAGGTCGGCCATGCCGTTGTTGTGCAGCACCATATGAAAGCCGCCCGCCGCGCCGACGGCCAGGAAAACGCTCAAGCCGGCGCCCGCGCCTTCGGCCACCCAGCCGGTTTCCGACAGGCCCTTACGGGTGAAACCGCCCATGGTCGCCATGGCGATCGCCAGCCCGGCAAGGAAAAGGATCATGGGCCGGCCCAGGCCCAGCAGATTCTCGCGAGCGGTGCCGCCGCCGAAAGGCTCGCTGGGAATCTGGCCCAGGGACTGGCCGACAATCAGGATAACCAGCACCAGAACAGTCGCGACCAGGCCGATCCCGGCACGGCGTGACGGTAACGGTTGCGGCCCTTCCGGTGCCACCTCGGGGGTTTCCGGACAGCGTCGGGCCAGCAGCAGCCCGGCCAGCCATTGCATCGCGGCGACCGGCACGCCCAGCGCCAGCCCGTAGCGCCAATCGCCGCCGAGGATGGCAAGCGCGGCGATGGGCAACGGCGACGGCACCAGACAGCCCTGGGCGGCGTTGACCGCATAGGCCGCCGCCAGCCCAAGCCGGGCACGGGCCGGACCGGCCGCGCGCAAGACCGGGGTGAGCACGGCCAAGGCTCCTACCGGCGTGCCCCCGAGGCCAGCCACCAGCGAGGCGGCGGCGGTACCGAGCACCGGCGCCCGCCCGCCCATGCGCTTGCGCCAGTAGGCGACCGCGCCGGATGCCTCGGCCAGGCGCGCGACGATGGCTCCGGCCAGGATGGCAAGGCCCGCGGCGGCGATGGTCTGGGAAAAGCCGATATTGAATTCCTTGGCCGTCCACGGCGGATCGCCGCCTTGCAGCACGCCGTACAACCCGGTCGCCAGCACCAATGCCAGGAATGGCAACAGCCGGTATTTCTCGGTGGCGACGATTATCACCACGGCAACGATAACGAGATAAAGCGCCTTGAGTTCGGGCACCGTGGTATTCCGATCCAGCTGAAAGCCAAGTGAAAGGCTATTATCATTGCCTATCCACGGCGAGAAGCTTATTTGAAACAAGTCTTTGCGGCAGCCATTTCTTCGAGGCGGATGATGGGGGTGCGTTCCGTTTTGCTTGGCGGATTCGCCGGCCTTTGCCTGTGGGCCGCGACCGTCTCGGCGGAGCCGCAGCCAGCCGGCTTCATTCACGTGCGCGGACGCGACCTGGTGGAGCCGTCGGGCGAGGTGTTCCTGATCCGGGGCATCGGCTTGGGCAACTGGCTGATGCCCGAAGGCTACCTGTTCAAGTTCAAGCAGGCCAAATCGCCCCGGCAGATCCATGCCCTGATGGAAACAATCCTGGGGCCCGAGGACGCGGCCCGCTTCTGGGAAACGTTTCGCGCTCGATACATCACCCGGGAAGACATCGAATTCATCAAGAAGGCCGGGTTCAACACGGTGCGGGTGCCGCTGCATTACGGCCTGTTCCTCGGCCAGAATGCCCCCTATGGCGCCGACAGCAACCTTCCCCTGACCTTCGAGGGGCCCGGTTGGGAACTGATCGACCATTTGGTGGATTGGTGCCGCGAGGCCGGTCTGCGGGTGATCCTCGACCTGCACGCCGCACCGGGCGGGCAGACGGGTGTCAACCACGATGACGGCACCGGCTTTCCCCTGGCCTTCTATGTCCCGCGCGAGCGCAAACGCACCGAGGCGCTATGGCGCGAAATCGCGCGGCGCTACCGGAATGAACCCGCCGTGCTGGGCTATGAGCTGCTGAATGAGCCCATTTCCACTTACAACGACGAGGACATCCTCAATCCGGGACTAGAGCCCTATTACCGCCAACTCACCGAGGCGGTGCGCGCGGCAGACCCCAACCACATCATCTTCCTGGCCGCCGCCCAGTGGGACCAGAACATCGGCGTCTTCGGCAAGCCGTTCACCCGTGATCTGGTCTACGTCTACCACCAGTTCTGGTCGCCCACAGGGCGCGACGCCATCCAGGACTACATCAACTTCTCCATCCAGTATCAGGCGCCCATCCTGCTGGGCGAGGCCGGCGAAGCGACCAATAAATGGAATTACGAATACAGCCAATTGAACGAGCGGTTTGGTTTTGGCTGGAGCTTCTGGACTTACAAGAACCTCAACGCCCCGGCCGCCGTGGTCTCAGTGGTCCCGCCCAAGGGCTGGGAGAAGATCGCCGCCCTGGGGTCCATGCCCCGCCCCTCGCTGGAGGCGGCCGGCTTAAGTCGGCCTGAGGCAAAGGAAATCCTGTCCGCTTACCTGGATGCCATTCGGCTGCATAATGCCCAGACCAATCCCTGCTACGTGCGCTCGCTAGGGCTGGGCCAGGACCTACCGGAAGGTCCCTGCCCGGCCGAGACAAAGTAGTTCCAGATATTACTTTCATAGGCAAAATTGCTTAAATTTGTAGGCGCTTTCCGCACTGCACCGTGGCATGGCGTGGCGGCTATTTCGCAATCGTATCGTGATACTTTATTACGCACAGATTTTGAGTTATATTGGTGTCGAGGCGGCCCTTTGGGGGAGTCACGATCATGTTCGGCTTCGGTTCCCAATCCCAATCCCAAGCCCTGACGCAGAAACAGGAAGCCGAGAAGCTCGCGCTTGAACGGACCATGAAGTTCTGCAGGGAAGAATTGCACAAGATGCACGAGGCCACGCCGGACGAGGCCGAGCATCTGTCGAAAGAACTCAAGGATCTTTGCGGGCAGGACAAGACTCTGCCGTTCGACTTCAAGCGCAAGGTCCTGGAGCGCGCCCGAGAATACGAGCGCAACGCCAATATGCGTGCTGCCGACGTCGCCCTTCACACCGCCTTGCGCCTTGCCGCCGACGAACAGATGGTCGAGCGGGCGCGCAAGCTGGGCGAAGGGCGACGGTTCTTTTCGAAGGCCTGCGCGCTGGGAGCCGATGAGGACTTCCGCAAGGCGGCGCAACGGCTGATCGAGAACGTCATGATGACCGGTGGCGTGCAGAAGAAAGGCCCGACGCGCGCCAAGCCGGCCGACATAGCGCCTCGCGCTCCCAACCGCGCCAAGGCCTAATCGGCGCGGCGCAACCGGACCTGCAGCACCGCCACTGCCACGGCGACGGCGGCCAGAAGTTCAGCCCGCATGGGCCGTGCCACCTCCGAATTCGGTCCGAACTCGAACAGCCGCCACGCTTCGGGGTCTCCGTGCCAGGTTAGCCAGACCCCGCCCAGGATCACGGCCACCACCGCCCCCAGCCACCCCCAGGGCAAGGGATCTGTATCCAGGGCCTCCGAACGCGCGAACAGCGGCGCCGCCGCCGCCAAGGCCGCCGCCGCCAGCGCCAGAAAGCCGGCGGCAGCCCAATGGGGCCCCCGCACCAGCGCCAGCACCGCTCCCACTGCCATCACCGGCAACGCCAGGTCAAACGCGCGGCGGTACTGTCGCAGCAATCCCCAGGACAGCACCAACAACAGCCCCCCGCTCGCCCCCGACAACAGATGGGCCGGTTCAGCCAGCCAGTCCGGCAGGTCCGAACCCACGCCTGTTCCCGACCACAGCAACAATACGCCACACGCGAACACCAGCGCCGAAGCCAATGCCGGCCCCAGCCCCAGGACCCATTCCGGCTGTGCGACATGGCGCCGGCGTTGCACCAGTTCGAACACCGCCAGTACCAGGGCGGCCAGCACGAGCGGCAGCAGGTTGTAAAACACGCGAAAGACCAGCAGCGCCGCCAGGATGTCGGTGGGATTTCCGGGCAGCAGCAGGGTCAGCGCCCCCTCGAATACACCCAGCCCGCCAGGGACGTGGCTGAGGGTTCCGGCGATGGTGGCGACCACGTAGATGCCGACGAACCCCGGGTAGCCGATGCCGCTGCCTTCCAGCGGAAGCAGCAGGTAGAGCGAGCCCGACACCAGCGCAAGGTCGCTGGCCGCCACCGCGATCTGGCCGAGCGCCAGAGGCAGCGACGGCGTCGCCAGCCGCCAACGGCCCAGTGCCAGCGGCCGGTGCGCCAGGGCGGTCCACAGGAAATAGGCGGCGAGCAGGCCGAGCCCCAGCCAGCCCAGCCCGGCCACCAGCGGCGGCGGTAGGCGCAGCAGCGGGGCGATGCGGCTTCCCTCGATGATGAAGGCGAGCGAGGACAGTGCCACGACCCCCAGGCCGAAGCTCAATCCGGCGAAGGCCAGGATGCCGCCCACCTCCGCCATGCCCAGGCCGAAGGTGGAGTACATGCGCAGCCGCACTGATCCCCCGGTGAGCACGGCGAAGCCGGCATTGTGGCTGACCGCGTGGCCGACGAACGAAATCAGTAACGTCCACGACAGCGGTACGGACCGGTTGACGTGGTGCAGTCCCAACCAGTCAAAGCCCCCCAGCGCCAGATAGCTGGACTGCGCCAGCAGCAGTGCGCCCAGCAGCGCCACAGCAGGGTAGGCACCGGCGATGCGCAGCACCTCATGGAAGTCGAGCCGGCCCAACGCCCGGTGAAGCACGGCCAGGGCCAACAGGAAGACACCGACGCTGAACGCTCCGGCCGCTGCGTGTCGCACCCTCGTCCGGCCAAGCAATGCGGCTATCTTGCGCCATATTCCCACCGCGGACCCTCCGCAGGAGCCAACGCGGCCAGACCTGGGCTGTTCGCGCGGTCCGCGACAATTGCACCGAGCCCCCACTTACCGCTTATGAGCTCCGGCGATCCGTATTATCCTGTATGCCATGGGGATAGTTTCAACAGCGGATGGACCATGATTCGGCTCGCCAACGTCCTGATCGTCGACGACAACATCAGCCGCAGCCAAGCTTTGGCGGATCGCCTCAAGGCCGCCGGCTATCATGCCGTCGCCACGCTCTCGGCTAATGACGGGCTGTCGGCCGCCAAGGCCGAACATCCCGACTTGGTGCTGATCGGCAATCCGATCGGCCTGGATGGCATCGCCATGGGGGCGGCCCTCAAGGATGCAGCCGGCACCGACGACATTCCCGTCCTGCTGCTGACCGAGGTGGCCTTACCCGACCTTTATGGCCGGGCGCTGGAGGCTGGCTTCGATGACGTGCTCGACTGGAATTGCGACCAGGCCGAACTTCAGGCCCGGCTGCGCCCGCTGGTTCGACTCGAGACCATGCACGCCGAGCTGCGCCAACGCGCCCAGACCGCCAGGGAATTCGGCGTCGACGCCCGCCAGCGAGCGTCTGCTCCCGACCATGCCCAGCCGGCCATCCTGTTGATCGGCGACACGCTCGAAACGGCCGCCGCCGTCCTTGCGGGCGTCG
>DATJKV010000543.1:0-3183 GCA_035491155.1 Magnetospirillum sp.
CCCCACGCCAACCAAGGCGCTAGGGTTACGCTGAATTTTTTATTGCCAGAGCTTGGATACTTGTCCCAACACTTGTCCCGCCCCGCCCTGATCGCCGTGATCGGCTTCGCCGCCGCCGCCGCCGCGCTGGGCCTGACCATGTCCCTGAGCGGGGAGAGTGAGGCGCCGCGCGCCGTCGCCCAGCCCGTTCCACCGCCGGCCGCTTCGCCCCACGAACCGAGCTTTGATGTCGTCCGGGTGGATGCCAAGGGCGACGCCGTGCTCGCCGGCCGGGCAGTGCCCAGGACCGAATTGCTGCTGCTGGACGGCGACCAGGAACTGGGCCGCACCACCACCGACGATCGCGGCGAATGGGTGCTGGTGCCCAATCTGCCGCTGCCTCCGGGCGTCCACGCCCTGTCGCTCCAGGTCCACCTGCCCGTCGGCGAGGTGGCTCGCCCGTCCCGACCGGTGCTGATCGTGGTTCCCGAAGACCGCACCCAGCCGCCGCTGGCGGTGGCGCCCCTGCCCGAGGGCGGCGCCCGACTGGTGCTGGCGCCCAAGGGCGAGGCGGGCCCACTCAGCATCGACCTGGCCGAACGCGACGAGGCGGGTCGCCTGGTCGTCGGTGGCCACGCCGCCGCCGGAATGCTGGTGCAGCTTTATCTCGGCAATTCCCTGCTCGGCCGCACGCGGGCCGACGGCGACGGCAACTGGCGTCTGATGGCCCTTGGAGCGGCCACCAGCGGGGATTTGCGGGCCGACATGGCCGACGACAAGGCGCACGTGCGGGCCCGGGTGGAAGTGCCCCTGGCGCCGCCCGCCAGCACCGCCGAGGGGGTTGTGCTGGAACCGGGCGCCGCCCAGTGGACCATCGCCCGACGCGGCACCGGCGAAAGTCTGGCTTATACGATCATTTACGCGGCCACCAAGAACCGTGTCCGAGATCCCGCCCGCGTCCTTCCCGGCCAGGTGACCCACCTGCCGAAGAATTAGAGCGGCGCGCCTTAAATCTGAGGCGCGCCGCTCCTGCGAGCATTGAGCGAGCGACCGTGCCGCCCCGAAAGGGGCAAACGACGCCCGAAGGGCGGCCCGGCACGAAGTAATGGGTGGGCTCCGCCCACAAGCGGCCGGATGGCTGCGCCCGGCGAGGGCGAAAATCATGAAGGCTAAAGCGTGATGCACATTTAGGGCATCACGCTTTAGCGCCTAACCCTTGGCTTTGGGGCCTCGGCGCCATTCGGGGCGCAGCGCGCTCTCGCCCGGCTTGGCGGGAGCCAGTGGCGGGCGGATATAGACCGCGATGAGGTCGAGGTACGGCGCCGCCGGCACCAGAATGGCGGCGGCGGCGGCGATGACATGGGTGGCGGTTACCGGCTTGGCCACCGGCACCGAGCCGGACAGCAGGATACGGCCCTGGCTGAAGCGGAAGGTGGGACCCAGCAGGTCGTTAGCGTCCACCACGATGGTGCCCAGCCCGGCACGGGCGGCGGGACTTTCGGCGGTGAAGGGCAGCGGCCCCACGTCGCCGGCCAAGCGCAAACAACCGTCCTGCTCCTGATAGCGGCAGACGAAGGGGATGTTGCGGTAGGCGAAATCGAATTGGAGTGTTCCGCCGGCCGCGACCGGCAAGGACTCGAAAGCTTCGATATCCAGCGGCAGCGCAATGCCGCCGAGGTTAAGCTGCTTGGCGTCGGGCATCCCGTCCACGGCTCACAAATGACATCTTTGGCGCACACTATCATGATGCGGTAATGGTTTGAACCGGCAAGCCCAGCTATTCCTGGGTATTAACGTTATCACCGATGCGGTCTAAGATGCCGCCCGTTTTCAGATCAGCGAGGTCACCTTGCAGGCTCAAGAAATCTCCATGGCGAAGTACATCTGGCTGCCCATCCACCGCGAGGGCTGGCCGTTTATCGCCCTTTTCGCCATCGCCTCTTTCCTGCTGGGCCTGTTGTGGACGCCGCTGGGCTGGCTGGGGCTGGCGCTAACCGCCTGGTGCATCTACTTCTTCCGCAACCCCGATCGCATCACCCCAATCCGCCCCGGCCTGGTCGTCAGCCCGGCCGACGGCGTGGTCTGCCTGGTGGGCCATGCGGTGCCGCCGGCCGAACTGGGCATGGGCAGCGAACCGCGCATGCGGGTATCGGTGTTCATGAGCGTGTTCGACGTGCATGTGAACCGCATTCCCATAGACGGCCGCGTGACCAAGATCGCCTACAAGCCGGGCAAGTTCCTGAACGCCTCGCTGGACAAGGCCAGCGAGGATAACGAGCGGATGGCTGTCCGCATGCAGACCGCCGAGGGAGCCGACGTGGCCTTCGTCCAGATCGCCGGCCTGGTGGCCCGCCGCATCAAGTGCGATCTGTCCGAGTCCCAGGACGTGCGGGCGGGCGAGCGCTTCGGCCTGATCCGCTTCGGTTCGCGCGTGGACGTCTACCTGCCTGACGGGGTCGAGCCCATGGTGGCCTGCGGCCAGCGCTGCATCGCTGGCGAGACCGTGCTGGCCGACACCCAATCTTCCGAAGCCGCCCGGCAGGGGGAAATCCGCTGATGTTCAAACCCAGGCCCCACCGAGTCCGCCGCAGCAAGGTGATCCGGCCGCCCCGGATTCCGGGCCTGTCCATCAACCGGCTGATTCCCAACATCCTGACCCTGCTGGCGCTGTGCGCCGGCCTGACCTCCATCCGCTTCGGCCTGCATGGGGCGTGGGAAAAGGCGGTGCTGTCCATCATCCTGGCCGGCATCCTGGACGGCCTGGATGGCCGCGTGGCGCGCCTGCTGCAGGGCACCTCGAAGTTCGGCGCCGAACTGGATTCCCTGTCCGATTTCGTCAGCTTCGGCGTGGCCCCAGCCATGCTGCTGTACTTCTGGACCATGCAGGGCGCCGGCGGCCTGGGCTGGGCCATGGTCCTACTCTACACGGTCTGCTGCGGCCTGCGCCTGGCCCGCTTCAACACCATGCTGGGCCAGGCCGACCTGCCGCCCTACGCCTATAATTTCTTCACCGGCGTGCCCGCACCGGCCGCGGCCGGTGTGGTGCTGCTGCCCATGGTGGCCAGCTTCGAGTTCGGAGCCGGTTTTTTCAACCGCCCCACCCTGGTGGCGGTGTTTCTGCTGGGCGTCTCGTTCCTGATGGTCAGCACCATCCCCACCTTCTCGTTCAAGAAGGTGCGCATTCCCAACGCCTGGGTCCTTCCC
>DATJKV010000544.1:0-14975 GCA_035491155.1 Magnetospirillum sp.
GGTCGAGAAGTCCGACCTGCCGGAAGAGCTGGCCGGCCCGGTCTTCGCCGCCGCCCCCGGCGCCACAATCGGCCCGGTGCAGAGCGCGCTGGGCTGGCACGTGGCCCAGACCCGCGTGCGCCCCGAGGCGGAAATCCGCAAGCAGGTCGAGGCCGAACTGCGCGCCGAAAAGGCCAACGACCGCCTGAGCGAACTGAACACCCAGATCGAGGACGCGCTGGGCGCCAGCACCAGCCTGGAAGATACCGCCGCCCGGTTCAGCCTGCGCATCCTCAAGATCCCCGCCATCGACGACAAGGGTCGCACCCCGGTCGGCAAGGCCGTGGCCGACCTGCCCAAGGGCGAAGGCTTCCTGGACGCCGCCTTCCACACCGATCAGGGCACCGAGAGCCCGCTGACCGAATCCGGCGCCGACGGTTTCTTCGTGCTGCGCGTGGATTCCGTGACCCCGGCCCAGCCGCGCCCGCTGCTGGAGATCAAGAACGAGGTGGTGGCCGCCTGGTCGGCCGAACGCCGCCATGAGATCGCCAAGGAGCGTGCCGCCACCGCCACCGAACAGCTGAAGGCCGGCAAGCCCGCCGCCGAGGTGGCGCAGGCTCTGGGCGGCAAGGTGCAGACCAGCCAGCCCTTCACCCGCGAAGGCGGCGACGAGAAAGCGGTGCCGCCGGCCCTGGTGGCCGAGCTGTTCAAGGCCCAGCCGGGCGGCGTCGCCCAGGGCGCCGTCCAGGGCGGCTGGGTTATCGGCCGCCTGGATAAGGTGATCCCGTTCGATCCGGCCCAGCAGGCCAAGGTGGTGGCCGCCGCCACCGCCCAGACCTCGCAGGCCCTGTCCGGCGACCTGATCGAACAGTACCTGTCGGCGCTGAACGCCGCCGTGGGCGTCCGCATCGACCGCAGCCAGCTGGCTCGCGAAGAGTAGGCCATGACCGCTCCGATCGACTTCGACAGCTTCCGCCAGACCTACGAGGCCGGAAAGCCGCAGCTGGTATGGCGCATCCTGGTGGCCGACCTGGAGACTCCGGTCTCGGCCTTCATGAAGCTGGCTAACGGCCAGTCCCACACCTTCCTGCTGGAATCGGTCGAAGGCGGCGCCGTGCGCGGCCGCTATTCGGTGCTGGGCATGAAGCCCGACCTGATCTGGAAGTGCGAGGGCGACCAGGCCTGGATCAACCGCGACGCCCGCACCCGCCCCGACGCCTTCGCCCCCTGCCCGGTGGCCGCCGAGAAGGGCACGCTGGCGTCGTTGCGGGCGCTGGTGGCGGAAAGCCGCATCGACATCCCGCCGCACCTGCCCCCCATGTCCGCCGGCCTGATCGGCTACATGGGCTATGACATGGTGCGCCTGGTGGAGCGCCTGCCCGACGAGAACCCCGACATCATCGGGGTGCCCGACGGCATCTTCATGCGCCCGACCATCATGGCCATGTTCGACAACGTCAACGGAACGCTGACCGCCGTGGTGCCGGTGTGGCCGCGCGACGGCGTCGACGCCCGCGCCGCCTTCGACCTGGCCCATGAGCGCCTGGAGCATGTGGTCGAGGCGCTGGAGCGCCCCCTGCCCCACGCCACCGACTTCGTCGACCGTGCCGGCCACATGCCCACTCCGGTGCCCTCCATGACCCCGGCCGATTACTGCGCCAAGGTCCTGAAGGCCAAGGAATACATCGCCGCCGGCGACATCTTCCAGGTGGTGCTGTCGCAGCGCCTGAAGGTGCCGTTCAAGCTGCCGCCGTTCTCGCTGTACCGCGCGCTCCGGCGCATGAACCCCAGCCCGTTCCTGTTCTACCTGAACTTCGGCGGCTTCCAGCTGGTGGGTTCCAGCCCCGAGATCCTGGTGCGGCTGCGCGACGACACCGTGACCATCCGCCCGATCGCCGGCACCCGCCGCCGCGGCCTGACCCAGGCCGAGGATGAGGAGCTGGCCGCCGACCTGCTGGCCGATCCCAAGGAACTGGCCGAACACCTGATGCTGTTGGACCTGGGCCGCAACGACGTGGGCCGCGTGGCCGAGATCGGCTCGGTCAAGGTCACCAAGAAGATGATGGTCGAGTACTACTCGCACGTCATGCACATCGTCTCCAACGTGGAGGGCCGCATCCGCAAGGATTGCGACGCCATGGACGCCCTGATGGCCGGCTTCCCCGCCGGCACCACCTCGGGCGCCCCCAAGATCCGCGCCATGGAGATCATCGACGAACTGGAGCCCGAGCGCCGCAGCTTCTATGCCGGCTCCATCGGCTATTTCGCCGGCAACGGCAACATGGACACCTGCATCGCGCTGCGCACCACCCTGATCAAGGACGGCACCATGTACGTCCAGGCCGGTGCCGGCATCGTCGCCGACTCGGACCCCGAGAAGGAACACGAGGAGTGCATGAACAAGGCCCGCGCCCTGGTGCGCGCCGCCGAGGAAGCCATCAACTACATGCAATCCAAACGCTAGGGCGGCGCTGAAACAAAAAAGGCCGGCGGGGGTAACCCTGCCGGCCTTTTCTTCTTAACTGAACAGTCGTCATGCGCGGACTTGATCCGCGCATCCACGCGGTGCCGCCTCGCTTGATCTCTACCGCTGGCTCGTGGATGGCCGGGTCAAGCCCGGCCATGACGAACCAGCCCTATCCAGCCTCGCCTACTTCTTCGCGTCGTACTCGGCGTGGTAGGCGACGATACGCTCCACCTCGTTCTTCGAGCCCAGGATCACCGGCACGCGCTGGTGCAGGCCGGTGGGCTCGACCTCCATCAGGCGCTGGCGGCCGGTCGAGGCCAAGCCGCCGGCCTGCTCGACGATGAACGACATGGGGTTGGCTTCGTACATCAGACGCAGCTTGCCGCCCTTCTTCATGTTCTCGGCGTCGGCCGGGTACATAAAGACGCCGCCGCGCACCAGGAGGCGATGCACCTCGGCCACCATGGAGGCGACCCAACGCATGTTGAAGTCCTTCTCGCGCGGACCTTCCTTACCCAGGTTGCACTCCTCGACATAGCGCTTCACCGGCGCTTCCCAGTGGCGGGCGCGCGAGCAGTTGATGGCGTATTCCTTGGTGTCGGCCGGAATGGTCATGTTCGGGTGGGTAAGGAAGAACATGCCCACGTCACGGTCCAGGGTGAAGCCGTTGACGCCGTTGCCGGTGGTCAGCACCAGCATGGTGGACGAGCCGTAGACGGCATAGCCGGCGGCCACCTGCTTGACGCCGGGCTGCAGGAAGGCCTTCTCGCTGTTGGGGTCCACGCCCTCGGGCAGACGCAGGATCGAGAAGATGGAGCCCACCGACACGTTGACGTCGATGTTCGACGAGCCGTCCAGCGGATCGAACAGCAGCAGGTAGCGACCGTCGGCGGTGCCGGTCACCGCGTGGACGTCCTCCAACTCCTCCGACGCCATGGCGGCGTAATTGCCGCCCAGCGAATTCATGTGCAGGAAGATGTCGTTGGCCAGCACGTCCAGCTTCTTCTGCTCTTCGCCCTGGACGTTCTCGGACCCGGCGATGCCGTGGTTGCCCACCAGGGCGCCGCGATTGACCTCGTGCGACACCATCTTGCAGGCGGTCAGGATATCGTTCATCAGCGAGGTGAACATGCCCGTGGACTTCAGTCGCCGCTGCTCCTGCAGCAGGAAATGGGTCAGCGTGATCCGCTTGTAGGGCATGGTTTCCCCCTTGATGCCTGTTGTCGCGATGAGCCCACCCGGGCGGGCTGCACACTCCTACCCCAACCGCCTGTCATTATGCAATCCGGTCGAGCTTGCTGGCGCCCCGAAATCGTGTCGGCTACACTCCGCGCCCCGCCCCTTCGCCTTCAGCCCGCCCTTTGCAGGAAAATCTCCCATGTTCGACCCCATGAGCCCCGAAGACCTAGCCCGCGTCGCCACGCTGGAAGCCGAATTCGCCCGCATCGGCGAGGAGCGGATGAAGGATATCGGCCTCTACAACCATGCCCTGAAGGTGGAGGCCGTAGGCTTCCGCCGCTGGGAGGACTGGCTGGCCGGCATCCTGGTCACGCCGTGGTTCATGAACTTCGTGATGCTGCCCACCAAGGATGGCCAGATCACCGGCGTGGTAGGCACCAAGACCCACCTGGATCTGCCGCGCGGCGATATCATCTTCACCATTGGCGAGGTGGATGACTCGGGCGCCTACCTCTCGTCCTCGCTCTACTCGCCCATGGGCCGCTTCGACGTCCAGGCCGTCGCGGTCACCACCGCCTGGGCGGCGGTGGACAAGTACTTCAAGGTGCCCGAGGCGGAAGAGCCGACACCCTGTAACGAGCGTCTCTAGGGAACCGCCCTGCTCCTTCGCTGTTGCACCCGAGGGCACGACAGCCAGGGAGCGGGCCATGGAAGACGCCACCATCATGGTGTCGGGCGCTTCGGCCGGAATTGGCCGGGCGGTGGCCCGCGCCTTCGGCCGACGCCGCTGCCGCGTCGGCCTGATCGCGCGGGACCGCACCCGGCTGGAGCAGGCGGCGGCCGAGGTGGAATCCATGGGCGGCCGGGCCCTGGTGCTGCCGTTGGACGTGGCCGACGCGGACGCGGTGGAGAATGCCGCCGAAAAGCTGGAGGCCGAGTTCGGGCCGCTGGACGCCTGGATCAACTCGGCCATGGTGACCGTTTACGCCCCCGTCCATCAGCTGAAGGCAGACGAGGTCGCCCGCGTGACCAACGTCACCTATCTGGGCACCGTGCACGGCACCATGGCCGCGCTGAAACGCATGCGTCCGCGCAATTTCGGTCGCATCGTGCAGGTGGGCTCGGCGCTGTCCTACCGTTCCATACCGCTGCAAGCGGCCTATTGCGCCGCCAAGTTCGCCGTGCGCGGCTTCACCAATGCGCTGCGCACCGAGCTAATCCATGACGGATTGCACGGCGTGCGGCTGACCATGGTGCAGCTGCCGGCGGTCAACACGCCGCAATTCGACTGGGCACGCGACCGCCTGCCCCGCCGCCCGCAGCCGGTGCCGCCCATTTTTCAGCCCGAGCCCATCGCCGAGGCCATCGTCCACGCTGCCAACACCTGCCCGCGCGAGTTGTGGGTGGGCTGGCCCACCATGAAAGCCATCCTGGGCACCCTGGCCGCACCCGCTCTTGCCGACCGCATGGCCGCCGAGGCGTGGGAGGCCGAACTGGACGAAAGCGCCGATCCGCGCCTGGCCGACAATCTGTTCGAGCCGGTGAGCGGTCCGTGGGCGGCCCATGGCCGCTTCGACCGCCGCGCCCGCTCGTATGCGCCCGCCCTGACCGAAGCCACCGTGCGCCGGGCGGCGGCGGCCGGATTGGCTGGCCTGGCGTTGGGCATCGGCGCCGCGGCGTGGCGGGGAACGCGGCGCCAGCGGCGTCTGTTGGAGCGGTAACCGCCCGACCAACAGGAGGCACAAAGATGGCCGACACCCGCGAGATCATGCTGGACTGGCTGCGCGACGCCCATGCCATGGAACGCGCGTCAATCGACAATCTGAAGCGGCAGGTGGACCACTTGGACCACTACCCGGACGTCCGCGCCCAATTCCAGCAGCAGTTGGAGATGACCCAGCGCCAGGAAGACCGGATCGACCAGGCCCTGGCCGACATGGGCGCCGACAAGTCCTCCATCAAGGATGCCATCACCCGCGTCGCCGGCCAAGCTCAAGCTCTGCTGGCGGGCAGCTCGACCGACGAGGTGGTCAAGCAGGCCACCACCACGCTGGCCTATGGGGAATGGGAAATCGCCAACTTCCGTGCGCTGGCCGCCGCCGCCCTGCACGAGGGCGAGGAAAGCATGGCCTCCATGTTCGAGGAAATGGCCGAGGAAAAGGAAGAAATGGCCGACTGGCTGGCCGAAGCCATCCCCGACATCGCGCGGCGCTATCTGGACATGCGCGCCAGCGGTGCCGCCGTGGGCGTGGCGAAAAGCTGAAACCTCCCGGCCAATGACCCGTCATGCCCGGATACGTTCCGGGCATCCACGCCCATCCACCTAATCTGGTGTCGGAGCAGCTCCCGTGGATGGCCGGGTCAAAACCCGGCCATGACGAGTTCATCAGGGCCAGGTGGATTTGCGTCTACTGCCGTCCGTCGGTTAAGGTCGCCAGATAGCTTTGAAACCAAGGAGCCACAATCCTGACCATCGCAGGCATCATCCTGGCCGGCGGATTGTCGCGCCGCATGGGCGGCCGGGAGAAGGCGCTGATCACCCTCGACGGCCGCACCCTGCTGGAGCACGCCATCGACCGGCTGGCGCCCCAGGTGGGACCGCTATTGCTCAATGCCAACGGCGACCCGGCGCGCTTCGCCCGCTTCGGCCTGCCGGTGCGCGCCGACGTGATCGAGGGGTTCGGCGGCCCGCTGGTGGGCCTGCTGACCGGCATGGAATGGGCCGCGGAGGTGGGCGCCGAATGGGTGGTTACCGTCCCCGCCGACACCCCGCTGTTCCCCCGCGACCTGGTGGAGCGGCTGGCCGCTGCCGGCAGCGGTGGAGTTTCCATGGCGACGTCCGGCGGACAACTGCACCCGGTGTTCGGGTTATGGCCGGTACGGCTGCATGATGCGCTACGACACGCCCTGGCCGATGGCGAACGCAAGGTCCAGACCTTCGCCGAGCGCTATGGACTGGCGCGCGTGGACTGGCCAGCCCAGCCGGCTGACCCCTTCTTCAACGCCAACACGCCTGGCGAGCTGGAGCAGCTACCCAGCCTTGCGCGCCGGCTCGCCGACGGCGACCACACGGCGGGACCATAGGCTCCACGCCGCCATACCCGCCGTCATGGCGGCGGTGAAGGTCACCGCCTCGGTGAAGCCACCCATGGCAGCCACCAGGGCCGGACCGGGACAATAGCCCGCCACGCCCCAACCCAGACCGAACAGCACGGCACCACCCACCAGGCGGCCGTCGATGACCTGACTGGTAGGCAATTGAAACGCCTCGGCGCATAGCGGCGCCTTGCGCTTCAGCACCAGCCGGTAGCCGACGAAGGTGGTTGCCAGCCCCCCGGCCATGACGAAGGCGAGCGTGGGGTTCCAGCTGCCGGCCACATCGAAGAACCCCAGCACAATGGCCGGGTCGGCCATGCCCGACAGGATCAGCCCGACACCGAACAGAAGGCCCGAGGCGAAGGCGGAGACGAGCACGCCCATGGTCAGGCTCCCAGCAGACGGCGGCGGAGGAAGACGACAAGACCGGCAACGGCAATGAAGGTGAGCACCGCCACCAGGGAACGCGGGCTCAGGCGGGCCAAGCCGCAAATGCCGT
This sequence comes from Magnetospirillum sp., assembly GCA_035491155.1. Taxonomy (GTDB): domain Bacteria; phylum Pseudomonadota; class Alphaproteobacteria; order Rhodospirillales; family Magnetospirillaceae; genus Magnetospirillum. Next base: position 7,221 of record DATJKV010000544.1, read on the forward strand.
GGCCCGACGTGCAGCCGTTGCCCATGCGGGTACCCAATCCCACCAGGAAGCCAGCCGCCGCCAGCGGGGTCAGCGCCAGCCCATCGCCCTGGATGGACAAATGCCCGCTTAAGCGGGCAGCCACAGCGGCCACCGCCATGCCGGCCAGAAAGGCCCAGCGCCACCCCGCTCCCCGCGCGCCCTTGCCCAGCAAGCCGCCGACAATGCCGGCGATGCCCATGATCCGACCGGTGGCTGCCATCAGCAGCACCGCAGCCGCGCCGATCAGCGCGCCGCCCGCCAGAGCGGACATGGGGGAAAAATCGGTCATCACCGTCTCCACAATATAAGATTATGCTAATATTGTGTGCGTGCTTGACCTGTCAAGCGGCGATAGGCTTGAATCCCGGAAGATTTACCTCTATCTGGTCAGCCAACCGAAGCCCGGCGGCGTTCTGGATGGACCAGAATGCCGCCCTTTTCCTTTTGGGTCCTATGAACAACGCCATTCCGAAAGTCGGCATCGTCTCCCTGGGCTGCGCCAAGGCGCTGGTGGATTCCGAGCGCATCCTCACCCGCCTGCGCTCGGAAGGCTACGATATCTCCGGCTCGTATGACGGGGCCGATGTGGTCATCGTCAACACCTGCGGCTTCCTTGACACCGCGCGCGCCGAATCGCTCGAAGCCATCGGCGAGGCCATGGCCGAGAACGGCCGTGTCATCGTCACCGGCTGCCTAAGCGACGAAAAGGCCATCCGCGCCATCTATCCCGGTGTGCTGTCGGTGACCGGCGCCCACCAGTACGAGCAGGTGGTCAAGGCGGTGCACGACGCCGTGCCGCCGGTGGCCGACCCGATGATGTCGCTGGTGCCGCCGGAAGGGCTGCACCTGACCCCTTCCCATTACGCCTACCTGAAGATTTCCGAGGGCTGCAACCACCGCTGCTCGTTCTGCATCATCCCCGGCATCCGCGGCGACCTGGTCAGCCGCCCCGCCGCCGACGTGCTGGACGAGGCCGAGAAGCTGGCCATGGCCGGCGTCAAGGAGCTGCTGGTGATCAGCCAGGACACCGGCGCCTACGGCCAGGACCTGCGTTACGCCGAGTCGCCGTGGCACGGGCGCATGGTGAAGTCGCGCCTGACCGAGCTGGCCTCGGCGCTGGGAGACCTCGGCATCTGGGTGCGCCTGCACTACGTCTACCCCTATCCGCACGTGGACGAGGTCATCCCGCTGATGGCCGAGGGCAAGATCCTGCCGTACCTGGACATCCCGTTCCAGCACGCCAGCCCCAATGTGCTGAAGGCCATGCGCCGCCCGGCCGACCACGAGAAGCTGCTGGAACGCATCAAGGGCTGGCGCAAAATCTGTCCCGACCTTTCCATCCGCTCGACCTTTATCGTCGGCTTCCCCGGCGAGACCGAGGACGACTTCGAGTTCCTGCTGGAATGGCTGGAGGAAGCCCAGCTCGACCGTGTCGGCTGCTTCAAGTACGAGAACGTCCGGGGCGCGGCGGCCAACGACCTGGCCGACCACGTGGATGAAGACGTCAAGGAAGACCGCTACAACCGACTGATGGAAGTTGCGCGCCAGGTCTCGGACGAGCGCGGCCAGGCCAAGGTGGGCAAGACCATCGAGGTGCTGATCGACGAAGTGGACGAGGAAGGTGCCTTCGGCCGCTCGTGGGCCGACAGCCCCGAGGTGGACGGCTGCGTGTTCCTGTCCGACACCGATCTGGAACCGGGCGATCTTGTGCTGGCCGAGATCGAGCATGCCGAGGACCACGATTTGTGGGGCCGTATGGTCGGCACGCCGGAACCCCGGAAGCGGCGGGGCTAAGGCCCCGCGCTTTTATTCCACCCAGCTGAAGTCGGGCAGGCTCAGCCGTTGCGGGCCGGCGGCGCCGGAGATGGTCAGGATCAGGCGCGGCTTCACCGCCGCCTTCCAGGTCAGTACGCCGCGTTCAGCCAGGGTCCGCAGTGCCGGGGCTGCGCCTACGGGCAGGTCGACGTGCAGGCCGGTAATCTCGGACAGGCCGGCGGCACCCTGACGGGCGCCGGCGCCATCGGGCCAGTGGTCGGGACGCTGCGGCAACGGCGAACCAAACAGGAAGGGCTGGCGCGGGTCCTCGCTGCCCAGGGCGATGGGGATCACACCCTCGGTCAGGTGGGGCGCGCGGTATTCCCAATTGGGAAAGGGCAGACGGCCACGCAGGCCGATGCCGAAGGGCGAGGCACCGGTTTCCTTCCAGCGCGAGCGCTCGGACAACCGAGTGCGCGACACGCTGACCGAGACCAACGCGCCCGCGTCCTCGGGCCAGATCAACTCCAGGAAGGCATTATCGAAGCAGACCGACAGGCCGGCGGTGCCCTGGCCCTCCTGCACGCGGGACAGGTTGACCGCCAAGCCACACCGGTCCAGCGCCTCCTGGGCGGCGGCGCGGTTGTCCATGAACACGAAGATGTGGCACAGCGCGAGCTTCATCCGCATCACCCTACGCGGATGACGCGCCTATGACAATCGGACAATCACCTCGGGCGTGAACCCGACACCGCTACCCCCTATTCGGTAATGACGGAAAGGGTGTTTTTTAACAATCTACCTCCGACGGCAGACCCCACGGAGAGATGTTTCCCCATGGTCCAACTGGTCGGACTGAACCCCCACGAAGAAATCCTGGTCACCGGGCTGATCGCCCAGTTCTCCAGCGACGAGTTCCTCATGGGCGAGCTGCGGCGCGTCGAGAAGCGTCCCCTGGCGGGCTACAACGGCCTGGTGGAACCCACCGTGTGCCATCGCTCCGACCGCTTCGACATGACCATGCTGCTGGCCAGCACCAACCCGTTCACCCTGGCCCACGAACTGGCCCACGTGTCCGACATCTCGACCCGCCGCCGGGAATCCCGCGACCATCTGTCGCTGGCCATGCCCAACGGCTGGCACCTGGCGCACCGCATGTCGAGCGAGTACTACGCCAACCGCATCGCCTGCCGCTATGCCGACGAAGCCGACATCTTCCTGGCCTTCAAAAGCGACCATGCCGGCTTCCGCCAGGCCATCGCCGACAGCGACTGGGCCGGAGTGCTCATCTATTACGCCCTGCTGCTGGGCATCATGCATGGCATGGGGCAATTGGATTGCGATCCGCTGCGCCTGATCGCCGCCCCCCAGGACCTGCCCCGCGCGGTGCTGGACGGCATCGAGGCGTTCCGCCACCAGTCGGTCGGCTTCTTCGACGGTTACGGCACCGACACCGATCTGGCCGAGGCGGCCTGACGCCGCCGGGCGCCACACATGCCTTGCCCCGGTGCCATGGCGCGGCCCATAATGCGGCCGTGCGTTGGGGCATGATCCAGAACGGCAATGGCATTCTTTCAGAGTAACAAGGGGAGCGAGCCCATGGCTGGGGACGGCGCCGACCAACTGGGACCGGTGCTGGAGCGCCTGGAATCCCTGGCGGCCGCCCTGGAGGCCTTGGATGGCGGTGCGGGTTCGCCCGCCGCCACCGCCGTGCTCGATACCTTGTCGCGCATGGAAACGCGCGACCAGCAAACCCTCTCGGCGGTGGATACCTTCGCCACCGCGCTGAAAAGCCTCAGCCACCACCTCGCCCATTTGCGCCAATCGGTACACACCGCCAACGGCGAGCACGCCGCCAAGCTGGACGAACTGGCCTCGCGCCTGGTCGAGATCGAGGGGCGCATGGGGCCCGGCCTGCTGGACGGGCTGGAATTCGACTTGAGCCCCCTGGCCGAGGCGCTGGATGCCATCGGCGACCGTCTGTCGGGCCTGGAGACCAAGCTGGCCGGTTTGGGCAACAGTCCCTCCCACTGGCCGTTCGACAGCGAAACCTTCGTCAACGCCCTGTCCGGCATCGCCGACCGCCTGGTCCGCGTCGAGGCCAAGGTGGATTCCATCGCCCAACAGCCCGCGCTGGAACCGGAAAGCACCAACTCGCTGCTGGCCGCCATCGCCCGGCGGGTCGAAGTGATGGAAGGCAAAGTGGATTCCGGCGTCGACGGCAGCTCCATCGCCGCCTGCCTGCTGGCGGTGGACCGCCGCCTGTCACGCATCGAGACAGGCCTGGGCATGGACCGCCCCCTGCCCGCCGTCGAGGACATTCCCGATTTGGTGCCCGACCCGACGGACAGGGTGGAACCGGCCGGCGACACCGTGGCTCCCGCCGAGGCCAAGGCGACGCCCGAGCCGGCATTCCCCACGGAATCGCCCTTCGAGGACATGCCGCCGTTTACCCCGCCGCCCCTGCCCGACCCCAACACCATGCCGCGCGAGCGGGTGGACCAGTTGCTGGAGCAGGTCTTCCGGGTGCTGGCGCGGTAGAGTCTGTCTGGGTTTGGTGGAATTTTTTCTTCGTCATGGCCGGGCTTGACCCGGCCATCCATGCCCCCCCCGGATCAAGTCCGGGAGTGACGGAAATGAAAAGAGCTTCAGCCTAAGTCGGACAAACTCTAGGCGCCCTCCTCCTCCACCGCGTCCCGCCGCCCCTCCACCACAGCCTTCAGCACGACGGTGACCAGCGCCAGCAGGGTCAGCACCGAGGCCGCCGCGAAGGCGCCCGAGCTGTCGTAGTCGTGGTAAAGCAGGTCGATATAGAGCGGCAGCGTGTTGGTCTCGCCACGGATGTGGCCCGACACCACCGACACCGCGCCGAACTCGCCCAAGCTGCGGGCAGCGCACAAAATCAGGCCGTAGAACAGCGCCCACTTCACGTTGGGCAACGTCACCTTGAGGAAGGTGGTCAGGCCGCCGGCGCCCAGCACTTGGGCGGCTTCCTCCTCGTCGGTGCCCTGCAGCTGCATCAGCGGCATCACCTCGCGCGCCACGAACGGGCTGGTGACGAACAGGGTGGCCAGGATGATGCCGGGCACCGCGAACATGACCTTGATGTCGTGATCCATCCGCCAACCGCCGAACAGGCCCGAGCTGCCGTACACCATCAGGGTGGCGACGCCGGCGACTATGGGCGAGACCGAGAACGGCACCTCGATCAGGCTGACCAGCCACTTCTTGCCCTGCCAGCGGAACTTGGTCACCGCCCAGGCCACCGACAGGCCGTAGACGGCGTTGACCGGCACCACGATGACGAGGGTGAACAGCGACAGGCCGATGGCACCCAGCGCCTCGGGGGCCGAGATGGCCTTCCACCAGCCCTCGACGCCCTTGCCAAAGGCATGGACGAAGACGATTGCGGTGGGAACGCCCAGCACCACCAGCGCCAGCAGCACGGCCAGGCCGATGAGCACCCGGCGCACCACGCTGGCACGCTGGCGGTGGTGGTGATGTTGAACGGCCATGGATGGGATCATGGCTCAGCCCTTGTCCAGATAGCGCTGCTGCCAGGCCTGCAACGCGTTGGTGGCCAGCATGACCAGGAAGGCCACCGCCAGCACCACGGTGGCGATGGCGGTGGCGGCGCCGTACTCGTATTCCTCAAGGCGGATGTAGATCAGCAGCGCGGTGATCTCGGTCTCGAACGGGCGGTTGCCGGCGATGAAGATGATGGCGCCGAACTCACCCAGGCAGCGGGCGAAGGCGAGCGTCACCCCGGCGATCAGCGCAGGCGCGATGGTGGGCAGCACCACCCTGACGAACACCTGCAGCTCGGTGGCGCCCAGGATGCGGGCCGCCTCCTCCACGTCCAGCTCAAGATCCTCGATCACCGGCTGGACGGTACGCACCACGAAAGGCAGGCTGGTGAAGGCCATGGCCACGGCGATGCCGGGCTGGGCGTGGGCGACCTTGATGCCCAAGGGCACCAAGTATTGGCCGAACCAGCCGTTGGGGGCGAAGGCGGCGGTCAGCGCCACGCCGGCCACGGCGGTGGGCAGGGCGAACGGCAAGTCCATCACCGAATCCAGCAGGCGCCGGCCGGGGAAGTCGTAACGCGCCAGCACCCAGGCGAACAGCAGCCCGACCACCGCGTTGAACGCCACCGCCTCGGCCGCCGACAAAGCGGTGACCTCGTAGCTGGCAAGCGCGCGCGGGCTGGTGGTGGCGGCAAGGAATTCGTGCAGGCTGAGGCCCGACGCCTTCAGCAGCAGGGCGGCGATGGGCAACAGCACGATGAGGCCGAGATAGCTGACCGACAGCCCCATGGTCATGGAAAAGCCAGGCAGGATTCCCCGCCTGGCCGCCAAAGCGTGACTCATTTCTTTTCGAACACCTGATCCAGGATGCCGCCCTCGGCGAAGTGGACCTTCTGGGCGTTGGCCCAGCCGCCGAACAGCTCGATGGTGTAAAGGCGCACGGCGGGGAACTGGGCCTTGTACTTCTCGATCACCTTGGGGCTGCGGACACGGTTGAAGTTGCGGGCAAGAATGTCCTGGGCCTCATCGGACCACAAGTAGTTCAGGTAGGCGGTGGCGACCTTACGGCTGCCGCGCTTGTCCACCACCTTGTCCACCACGGCGACCGGGAACTCGGCCAGCAGGCTAACCGGCGGCACCACGCTCTCGAACTTGTCCTTGCCGAATTCCTTCTGAATCCCGGCCACCTCGGCCTCGAAGGTCACCAGCACGTCGCCGGTCTGGTTCTCGACGAAGGTGGTGGTGGCGCCGCGCCCGCCGGTGTCGAACACCGGGACGTTGGAGAGCAGCTTCTTCACGAAGTCCTTGGCCTTGGCTTGATCGTTGCCGAACTTCTCCAGCGCGAAGGCGTAAGCCGCCAGGTAGGTGTAGCGGGCATTACCCGAAGTCTTGGGGTTGGGAAACACCACCTTGACGTCGGGGCGAACCAGATCGTCCCAGTTCCTGATGTTCTTCGGATTGCCCTTGCGCACCAGGAACGATGGCAGCGAGTAGTACGGCGAGGCCTGGTCGGGGAAGGCCTGGGCCCAGTCGGGCCGCACCAGTCCCTTGTCCGCCAGCGCCTGCACGTCGGTCACCTGGTTGAAGGTGACCACATCGGCCGGCAGGCCTTCGATGATGGAACGCGCCTGCTTGCTTGATCCGCCATGGGACTGCTTCACCTCGATCCCCTGCCCGGCTTCCTTCTTCCACTGCGCCTGAAAGGCGGGGTTGATCTGGGCATAAAGCTCGCGGGCGATATCGTAGGAGACGTTGAGGATCTCCGACGGCTCGGCCATGGCCGCCAGCGGCGTCAGCGACAATCCCACGGCGGCAATGGCGGATATCACACGAGCTTTCATAGCGGCACTCCTCAAATTACCGCCTGACGATATCGTTTCGGCTCGTTGTACGCAAGATGTGTGTTGGTATGCATGATATACACACATTTAACATGTGTTTTATCCTGAAAAAAGGAGGCCCGCCGAAGCGGGCCTCAGGGGAGCGTCACAGGTCACATATTGGGATAGTTGGGCCCGCCGCAGCCGCGCGTCCGCTCGGCTGCATCTTGCGCATGATGAAAGCGGCGCCCCGGTTCCTCACATATTGGGATAATTGGGGCCACCGCCGCCTTCCGGCACCGCCCAGGTGATGTTCTGGGTGGGGTCCTTGATGTCGCAGGTCTTGCAGTGCAGGCAGTTCTGCGCGTTGATCTGTAGGCGCGCACCCGCGTTTTCCTCGACCACCTCGTAGACGCCGGCCGGGCAGTACAGCCGCTCGGGGGCACCGTAGAAGGCCAGGTTCACCGTGATGGGCACCTGCTCGTCCCGAAGCTTCAGGTGAATAGGCTGGTTTTCCTCGTGGTTGGTGGACGAGAGGAAGACCGAGGACAGCCGGTCGAACGTGAGCTGGCCATCCGGTTTCGGATAGACGATCGGCATCTGCGCCGACTGGTCCTGCAAGGCTTCGTGGT
>DATJKV010000545.1:0-2097 GCA_035491155.1 Magnetospirillum sp.
CGGGTGTTCGGCATCCGTGATGGTAGCTTGGGCCTGATGAACCGGCCGCTGGATTATGTCGAATTCGACCTTTCGGTCGCGTCGGGCGAGATGCTGCGCCTGGGCGGCACCATCCTGGGCACCATCAACAAGGGCGACCCCTTTGCCTATCCCATGCCCGACGGCACCAAGAAGGACCGTTCGCAGGACTTCGTCGAGGGCTACAAGGAGCTGGGGCTGGACGCGCTGATCGTCATCGGCGGCGACGGTTCCATGCGCATTCTCAACAAGCTGTGCAAGATTGGCGGCGTGCCCATGGTGGGCATCCCCAAGACCATCGACAACGACGTCGCCCACACCGACTACGCCATCGGCTACGTCACCGCCCTGTCGGTGGCCACCGAGGCCATCGACCGCCTGGCCCCCACCGCCGCCAGCCATCACCGCGTGATGATCCTGGAGGTGATGGGCCGTGACGTGGGCCATATCGCCCTGTCGTCGGGCATCGGCGGCGGCGCCGACGTCATCCTGATCCCCGAGATTCCCTATACCCTGGAAGGCATCGCCGAGAAGATCGCCGAGGTGCGCCTGGAAGGCCGCAACCACGCCCTCGTGGTGGTGGCCGAGGGCTGCAAGACCGAGACCGGCAAGCCGGTCAGCACCGTGCAGACCGGCGGCGAGGTCCGCTATGGCGGCATCGGCCAATACCTGGCGGCCAAGCTGGCCGACATGGTCGACGCCGAGACCCGCGTCACCGTGCTGGGCCACGTCCAGCGCGGCGGTACCCCCGGCATGCGCGACCGTCTGGTGGCCTCGGCCTTCGGCGTCCACGCGGTGGACCTGATCGCCCAGGGCAAGACGGACCGCATGGTGGCGTGGCAGCACGGCTCGATCGTGGACGTTCCGCTGTCCGAGATCGCCGGTATCACCCGCGCCGTCGATCCCTACGGCGCCCTGGCCCACACCGCACGCGGCCTGGGCATCTATATCGGCGAGCTGGGCAACAGCTAAGTCCACTTAACCCTCTCCCGTTCTACGGGAGAGGGTGACCGCGAAGCGGTCGGGTGAGGGAGCCGGAGGCTCAGGCGTCCGTGGCTCCCTCACCCTCCCATGCGTTCCGCATGGGCCCCTCCCTCTCCCGCAAGCGGGCGAGGGGGCTCCTGCTACTCCCTCCACCGCTTCACCAGTTCCGTCTCGATCCCGAACAGATCCAGCATGCGGCCCACCGTGTGGCCGATCATATCGTCCAGGCTTTCCGGCTTGGCGTAGAAGGCGGGGACCGGCGGCGCCACCACCGCGCCCATTTCCGACAATTGCAGCATGGTGCGCAGGTGTCCGGTGTGCAGGGGCGTTTCGCGCACCATCAGCACCAGCCGGCGGCGTTCCTTCAGGCAGACGTCGGCGGCCCGCGTCAGCAGCGAGGTGGTGACGCCGGTGGCGATCTCGCTCATGGATCGCACCGAGCATGGCGCCACGATCATGCCCAGCGTGCGGAACGAGCCGGAGGCCGGGGCGGCGCCGATGTCCTCGGGGCGGTACCAGGCGGTGGCCAGCTCGCGCACCTCGGCCACCTTGAGCCGGCTTTCGTGGGCCAGGGTCACCTCGGCGGCCTTGCTCATGACCAGATGGGTCTCGACGTTCAGCGGGCGCAGCGCTTCCAACACCCGGATGCCATAGGCCACTCCGGATGCGCCGCTAATTCCCACCACCAATCGCCGCGGCGCTTCCACCATTGTCTAACTCCAATGCCCCTAAAAATCTTACGAAATGGGGTTGCCTTCGCACTTGCGAAATGGCATAGAAGCCGATTTCCCTGCTGACAACTCCGCCGGGAGAGGCATACACTCCTCGCACACCCCACCATGCAGGGAGGATAGTAATGAGCCTTCAGGACCGGATCGAGTCTTTGAAAGCCAAGCATGCCGCTTTGGAATCGGCCATCGAAGCGGAATCCCGGCGCCCCTATCCCAACGAGCCGCAAATTTCGGTCCTGAAACGCCAGAAACTGGCGATTAAGGATGAAATCGCGCGTCTCGGTCCCGCCTTCACACACTGACCCATTGCCTGTCAGGCGGTCCGTTTAGGGGCCGTCCGCGTGCCGCTGACCGCGCCGAAGGC
>DATJKV010000546.1:0-4942 GCA_035491155.1 Magnetospirillum sp.
CCTCGTCATAGCCCGAGAAAAGGCCGTCCTCGAAGCTGAAGCCCTCGCCCACGATCAGGCTGGCGTTGGTGAAGCTCTTGACGTAGTCCCACTGGATCTTATCGTTGCCAATCAGCCAGTTGATAACGCCGCCCAGGAAGACGATGTCCGAACCGGCACGGATGGGCACGTATTCGTCGGCCACGGCGGCCGAGCGGTTGAAGCGGGGATCGACCACCACCAGGCGGGCGCCGCGCTTCTTGGCCTCGATCGCCCATTTGAAGCCGACGGGATGGGCCTCGGCCGGGTTGCCGCCCATGACCAGGATGAAGTCGGCGTTGCCGATATCGACCCAGTGGTTGGTCATGGCGCCGCGGCCGAAGGTGGAGGCCAGCGCCGACACGGTGGGGCCGTGGCAGACCCGGGCCTGGGCGTCGGTGCCGACGATGCCCAGCGAACGCATGAACTTCTGGGTCAGGATGCCGGTCTCGTTGGACGAGGCCGAGGCGGTCAGCATGGCGGTGGAGACCCATCGGTTCACCGGCACGCCGTCGGCGGTCTTCTCGATGACGTTGGCGTCACGATCGGCCTTGATGTGGCGCGCGATGCGCTCGATGGCCTCATGCCAGCCGATGCGCTTCCACTCGTTGCTGCCGGCCTCGCGGACCTCGGGATACTTCAGGCGGTTGGGGCTGTGGATGAAGTCCAAGAGGCCCGCGCCCTTGGGGCACAGCGAACCACGGCTGACCGGATGATCGGGATCGCCCTCGATGTGCATGATCGACGACTTAGCGTTCATGGCGCCGTCGCCCAGGCTGTACATCAGCAGGCCGCAGCCCACCGAGCAGTAGGTGCAGGTGTTGCGTATCTCGCGGGCGCGGGACAGCTTGTACTGGCGCACCTCGGCCATCGCCTGGGAGGGGAGAAGTCCCAGGACTGCGACGCTGGAGGCGGAGACGCCGGCAGCGCTGAATCTGAAAAATTGCCGCCTGGAAAGTTGCATGTTCCCTCTCTCATCTTCTGGGGCAATACCCTTGGTCAGGGCATCCGTCGCTCCTTAAGGCACAAAGCGTGCCGTTCCAGAAAATGGCGGCATTCCCACCCCGAACGGGTGGGTGCAGTGCAGCAAATGGACAATTTGTCTAAGGCTAATGGACAATTTGTCCATCCCGCACGGTCAGGCGGGGGCAACCCCACCGGATGAGTGGGTCTTGCAAAATTGCATGAGATTTGCAGAGGTGGCGGTACCCCGAGTTTGGAGTCCCCCCATGAGCCATTCCCTTACCGACCTGGACGCCGCCATCGCCGAAGCCGGCCTGGTTCCCGGCCAGTCACCGTCGCCGGTACTGCTTCCCGACGCCTCCACTGTGTTCGCCAAGCGGGCGGCGCGGCTGCGGGAGATTGCTCCGGGTAACGGCCTTGCGGAGTGGTTGAGCTTCGTCGCCATCCTGGCCGACGCCCAGCACACGGTCATCGGCACGGCCGCCCAGCACCAGCCCGAGCATCAGTGGCTGGCCGACCTGCGCGCCCTCCTGGCCGTGGTCGTGCCCCTGGTACCGGCCACCGTGCGTGGCGTAGTGGAAGCGCTTGAGCAATCAGACAATGCCGCCCTGGCCGAGTGCCGCGAGCGCATTCATGCTGGTCACGCCAGGCGTGACGACCTTGCCGCCGCGCCCTTCCTGGCCGCCGCCGAGCAGGTCGCATGGACGCGCCACGCCGCCACCCTGGATGCGGCCACCACCACGCCATCGGCCGTCAGCCACCAATGCCCGGTCTGCGGCCAGCCGCCGGTGGCCGGCATGATCCATATCGGCGCGGCCTCGGCCGGCTTGCGTTATCTCCATTGCGGCACGTGTGGCTGCGCTTGGCACCATGTGCGGGCCACCTGCGTCGCCTGTGGCGACAGCCGCGAGTTGGGCTACCAGATGATCGAAGGCGGCGATCAGGGTATCCGCGCCGAGTGCTGCGACCACTGCCACAGCACGCTTAAGCTGTTCCTGTTGGACAAAAATCCGGGGTTCGACCCTGTGGCCGACGATCTCGCCAGCATCGCGCTGGACATCCTGGTAGGAGAGAAGGGATACCAGCGCATCGGCGGGAACCCGTTTCTGGCAATGGCGGCGGAGGACTGAACCTGGACAGGGATATGGACAAGGAGAGCATGCCCGCCGTGACCCGCTACGTCCTGGTGGTGGATGACGAAGAGGGCGTGCGGAGCTTCCTATCCCGTGCGCTCGAACGGCGCGGTTGGCAGGTGACGACCGCGGCCAGCGCCGAGGATGGGGCCGAATTCATCGAGGGCAATCCCGTCGATCTGGTCATCCTCGACGTGGCGCTGCCGGGCCGGTCGGGGCTGGATTGGCTGCGTGAACTGGCGGAACGTGGCTTCCCCGGCGAGGTCATCCTGATGACCGCCTTCGCCGACATGAACACCGCCATCGACGCGCTGAGGGCCGGCGCGTCGGACTTCATCCTCAAGCCCTTCCGTATCGAGCAGATCGCCAACGCCGTCGAACGATGCTTCGAACGGGCCCATCTGACGCGCGACAATTACCTGCTGCGCCGCCAATTGGCCTCTCCCGGAGGCGGATCGGACGAGATCATCGGCCGGTCCGCCGCCATGGAGAAACTGCGCGCCCTGCTGCGCCGGGTGGCGCCGACGCCGTCCACCGTGCTGATCCAGGGCGAGAGCGGCGTGGGCAAGGAACTGGTGGCCCGCTCGCTGCACAACCTGTCGCCGCGGGCCGAACGGCCGTTCGTGCCGGTCAACTGCGCCGCTATCTCGGCCGAGCTGATCGAGGCCGAATTGTTCGGTCATGTGCGCGGCGCCTTCACCGGCGCCAAGGACTCGCGCAAGGGGCTGTTCGTCTACGCCAACGGCGGCACGCTGTTCCTCGACGAAATCGGCGAATTTCCGCTGGCGCTGCAATCCAAGCTGTTGCGCGTGCTGGAGGACCGGCGCATTCGCCCGGTCGGAAGCGAGCAGGAGATTCCCATCGACGTTCGCGTGGTGGCCGCCACCAATCGGGACCTCAAGGAGGCGGTGGCCCAGGGGGCGTTCCGCCGCGACCTCTATTACCGCCTGGAGGTCATGAATCTGAACGTGCCGCCGTTGCGCCAACGGCTGGACGACGTGCCCGAGTTGCTGAGCCTGTTCATGCGCTCGCTGTCGGCACAGCTGGGTGTCGCCCCCCTACCCGTGGCGCCTGCTGCCCTGAACCGCCTGCAAAGCTATGGCTGGCCTGGCAATGTGCGCGAACTGCGCAACTTCGTGGAACGCTCGCTTCTGTTCGGCGAATTGCCGCTCGATGATCTGGGCCCGCCCGGCTGCGTCGATCCGTCGTGCACGCCGCCCTCGGCAGAGTCCCTGCGCCTGGCCGATGTGGAAAAGGCGCACATCCTAAGCATCCTGGCCCGCTGCAACGGCAACCGCAGCCAGGCCGCCGAGATCCTGGGCCTGTCGCGCAAGACGCTTGACCGCAAATGCGCGGAATGGAGCGTGTGAGCGTGGAGGACGGCGCGCTCAGGCGCCTGCGCGCCGCCATCGCCGGCTCGGTCCGCCACAAGCTGCTGACGCTGGTGCTGGCACCGCTGCTGCTGGGCGTGCCGGTGCTGCTGCTGATCGTCTGGGTGTGGGGCACCCAGGGCTATGACCGCCTGATGATCAACAAGGTCAGCGCCGACCTGGGCACCGCCCACGAGTTCTTCGACCGGGTACAATCGGATTTCAGCACGCGGCTGGACAGCGTGGCGCAATCCCACCGGTTGATCGCTTCGCTCGACAGCGGTGACCCCGCGCAGGTTGACCGCGCGTTGGCGGCTGCTGCCGCCGATCTCGGCCTGGACTATCTGCTGTTGCTGGCCCCCGACGGTCGAGTGATCGCCGCGCTGCCCGGCGGGACAGGAGGCGACCGCGCCCACTGGCCGGTGGTGCGCGCCGCCCTGTCCGGATTGGCACTGCACGGGCTGGAGGTGTTTTCCCCCGAAGATCTGGAAAGCCTGTCGCCCGAATTGCGCCGCCGCGCTTATCTGGACCTCATTCCCACGCCACTCGCGCGTGCCTCCAACCGCACCTTGGAAGGCCGTGGCCTGATGATGACCGCGGCCTCGCCGGTGCGGACGGCCGACGGCGCAGTGCGGGCGGTAGTCGAAGGCGGCCTGCTGCTGAATCACAATTTGGGTATCGTCGACCGCCTGAATGCGCTGGTCTATCAGGACGCCTCGCTGCCGGCCGGCAGCGAGGGCTCCGCCACCCTGTTCCTCGACGACGTACGCGTGGCCACCAGCGTGCGCCTGTGGGACGGCCAGCGGGCGCTCGGTACGCGGGTATCGCAGGCGGTCTACGATAAGGTAATGCTCGCCGGCCAATCCTGGATGGGCGCCGCCCAGGTGGTGAGCCGCAGCTATATCTCGGGCTACATGCCGCTGACCGACGTGTCGGGCCGGCGGGTGGGCATGCTCTATGTGGGCTTCCTGGAGACCCCCCTGCGCGCCGCCCTGTTCCATGCTTTGGCCGGCATCTTCGTGGCCTTCCTGCTGGTGTCGGTATTCGGCTCGGTGGCGTCGGTGCGCTGGGCGCGCACCATCTTCCTGCCGCTGGAGCGCATGAACCGGGTGATCGAACAGGTGGAGAGCGAGGACGACACCGCCCGTGTCGGCCCCGTCGCCAGCAAGGACGAGTTGGGCCGGCTGGCCCGCGCCTTCGACCGCCTGCTCGATTCGCTGGCCTCGCGCCGCGAGGAGCTGCGGCGATGGGGCGGCCAACTGGACCGCAAGGTCGCCGAGCGCACCGCCGAGTTGGAGGCGGCCAACGAAACACTGAAGCGGGCCCAGCAGCAACTGGTGATGAACGAAAAGCTTTCGGCCATCGGCGAGCTGACCGCCGGCGTCGCCCATGAGATCAACAATCCCGTGGCGGTGATCCAGGGCAACCTGGATCTGATCAAGGAGGTCCTGGGCTCCG
>DATJKV010000547.1:0-2407 GCA_035491155.1 Magnetospirillum sp.
ATTGGCGGCACAGGGTGACGGCGGTGCCCAGGCGGGCCAGCACCGGCTCGAACAACGTGGTCAGCGGCAGCAGGGTGGCGGGCGGCTGCAGGGCAATCAGCAGCATGTGGCCGTAGCCCGGCACCGGCAGGGCGAGCGCCACCCCCATGGGAACGCTGCAATCCAGCGCGGCCAGCGCCTGGGTATCATTCACCAGCGCCGCCTTGGGCGGCAGCAGCGTCGCCGGTAGCTCTATGCGCTCGCCCTGGTGGCCGGCCAGGCGGAAGTCGCCGATCACCACCTCGGCCACGCCTCCGGTGGTGACCATCAGGCCGGCGGGGAAGCCGGTGTGATAGAGGAACCGTTGCAGCGTCCTGGTCAGCAGCGGCGCCACCGAGACTTCGCCGCCCACCGTGAAGGCCAGGTCGCACAGGACCGCCAGGGCCTGCTCGCGGTTTACCGTTTGCGGCATGGCAGGCCTACGATGGCCGCGTTATGGAAGAGGGGATAACCGCCCGAGCGGGCGCCGCCGATCTCGCCCAGGGACAGGGCGCCATAGAGGTGGCGGGCGCCGGTCAGGCGGGCCAGATCGGCCAGTTCGGCCCCCACCGAGGCGCCCTTGTGCAGCCGCCGGCCGGCGCAATAGAACACCACCAGATCGTCGCCTTGGGTAGGCGCGTCAGCCTTCCGCAGGGCCTCGGCCAGCGTGGCAGGGGTGGCGCGGGCGCCGTTGCGGGCATCCAGCAGGGTGAGAATGGAATTGGGCGGGATTTCGCCCACGCAGACGATGCCGCCGTCATCCGACAGGGCGACGGGGATGCGCACCAGCACCTCGCCGTCGGCGCGGACGATGCCGAAGGGGAAGTGGACGGCATAGGTGTAGAAATTGTCGGGCCCGATCTCGATGCCGTAATGGGCCTTCATCAGCTCGGCATAGACCTCCAGCGCCGGGCGCCAGTCGATCTGGACGATGCGGTTGCCCTCGGCCGAGGTGGCCGCCACCATCACCTCGGGGGCGGTGAAACCGTGGTCGAGGCAGGCGCCGGGATGGCCGTTCATCAACTGGAACAGCACGCCGCCGCCGATGAAGCGTTCGCCGCCGAACAGGCAGGGTCCGGGGGCGAAATTCTCATTGCCCGCGTTGACGCCGCTATAGCGCACCCGATTGGCCAGGCGCAGGTACCAGGCATCCAGATGGGTGGCGATGTTGGGAACCATGGCATCGAAGATGCACAGCAGCGAGGCCCCGCCATCTGCGTCGGAATTGGCGTCCACATAGGCGGCCAGCTGGGAGGCGGTGGCAGCGACGCCCGCCTCGGTGCCGACGTTTTCCACCAGCAGCGGCAGCGGCCCGACGGCGAAATGCAACAGGATGCCGCCGGGCAGGTCCAGGCGGTCATCCACCAGCAGTTCGGGGAACAACGCGCCGGCTATCGAAATGTCGGCGGCGCGGGCGCAATCCTGCAACAGCGGCACCGCCGCGCGCTCGCGGTCGGGCAGCAAAGCCACGACGTGCCCGGGCTCGCCGCGCCATTCGGTAAAAGCGGCTTCCAGGCTGGGTCGGTCGAGACTTGGCAGCCAACGCACCGAAAACATCACGACACCGGCCGCCACGACGGCCGCTCCCCTGTTGTATGGCGTTCAGTATACTCCCGCGCGCAAAGCCTGGAAGCGCAATCAATCTCCAAGCCCCTAAGGGACCTGTGGCTCCAATTCCGGCGCGGGCGCCGGGGCGCCGCGCCAGCGGGGCGAGCGCCTCAGCCTTTCCGCCGTGGTCAACACGTTGCGCCACATGATCCAGGCGATGGACGGCAACATCAGCGTGAGCCCCAGGCGCATCAGCACCTGGACGGCGCCATGGTGCTCGCCCCTCAGCAGGATGGTGTCGGTGCAGGCGTAGCGGCGGGCGAAGTCGCCGTCGCATTGGGCTACCCGGTCCTGAACGACGGGAGCGCGGTGATGTTCCAGGTCGTTGGGGGTCAGCTCGCGGATCAGCACGGTTCCGACCACCGCGATCCACAGGCAGCACACCATGCTCAGCAATTTGCCGAGGAAGGTGAGGCGTAGATACAACACCTCAAGCGGCGTGAGGTCGTGGTCGTCATACATGGTCCACTGCCTAGGCTTCTGCCGACCGGGTGGAACGGTCCTAGAATTCTATACGGACCAAAATGCCACTTTCTGGCCCGGAAATTCAACATTTTAGCAGAAATTTGAATGCGGCCCCGCGCCGGCACGGCGCCTAGGTCAGCACGCTGGCACGGCGCCTAGGTCAGCACACCGGCACGGCGCCTCGGTCAGCACACCGGCACGGCGCCTCGGTCAGCGTGCCGGCGCGGTGCCCCAGTCAGGTCGCGTCGATCAGGTCGTACAAGTGGGTTTCTTCCCGTGCCACCCGAGCCTTCAGCGCGTCGAGAACGTCCCGTGT
>DATJKV010000548.1:0-11066 GCA_035491155.1 Magnetospirillum sp.
GTGATCGAGGCCATGCGCTATGCCTCGCTGGATGGCGGCAAGCGGCTGCGGCCGCTCCTGGTAATGCTGTCGGCCTCGCTGTTCAACGTGGCGCCGTCCTCGGCGCTGCGGGTGGGCTGTGCGGTCGAGATGATCCATTGCTATTCCCTGGTCCATGACGACTTGCCGTGCATGGACGACGACGATCTGCGGCGCGGCCGCCCCACCTGCCATCGCCAGTTCGACGAAGCCACCGCGTTGTTGGCCGGCGACGCCCTGCTCACCCGCGCTTTCGAGGTGCTGGCGGCCGAGCCCACCCATGCCGACCCGGCGGTGCGCTGCCAATTGGTGTGGGAACTTGCCCACGCCTCGGGTGGCGCCGGCATGGTGGGCGGCCAGATGGTGGATTTGCGCGCGGCCGAGCTGTCCATGGACGTGGCCGCCATCACCCGCCTGCAGCAGATGAAGACGGGCCGGCTGATCTGCTTCTCGTGCGAGGCGGGGGCCGTGCTGGCCAAGGCGGCTCCGAATCTGCGCCAGGCGCTCAAGAACTACGCCCACGACCTGGGTCTGGCCTTCCAGATCGCCGACGACCTGCTTGACGTCGAGGGCGACGTTTCCCAGGTGGGCAAGCGGGTCGGCAAGGATGCCGATGCCGGCAAGGCCACCTTCGTTTCCCTGCTGGGCGTCGAGCGCGCCCGCGCCCAGGCGCGCATGCTGGCCGACCAGGCCTGCGCCCATCTCGATCCGTTCGGCGACAAGGCCGACCTGTTGCGTGCGACCGCCCGTTTCGTGGTCGAGCGCCAGGCCTAAAAGGATTTCTCAATGACCGCTACCCCCGCCAACCCCGCCGCGCGCCTTCTCGACGGCGTCGATGTGCCCAAGGACATCCGGGGCTTCAACGCCGAACAGTTGCGCCAGTTGGCCGACGAGGTGCGCCAGGAGATGATCGAGGCGGTGTCCATCACTGGCGGCCATCTGGGGGCCGGTCTGGGCGTGGTCGAGCTGACCGTGGCCCTGCACCACGTCTTCGACACCCCGACCGACAAGCTGATCTGGGACGTGGGCCACCAGTGCTACCCGCACAAGATTTTGACGGGCCGCAAGAACCGCATCCGCACCCTGCGCCAGGGGGGCGGTCTGTCGGGCTTCACCAAGCGCTCCGAGTCCGAGTACGACCCCTTCGGCGCCGGCCATTCCTCCACTTCCATCTCGGCCGGTCTCGGCATGGCCGTGGCGCGCGACCTCAAGGGCGACAAATTCAATGTCATCGCCGTCATCGGCGATGGCGCCATGAGCGCGGGCATGGTCTACGAGGCCATGAACAACGCCGGTTCCATGGACTCGCGCCTGGTGGTCATTCTCAACGACAACGACATGCCCATCGCGCCCCCGGTCGGCGCCATGAGCGCCTATCTGTCGCGCCTGTTGTCGTCCAAGCCGTACCTGTCCATCCGCCACTTCGCCAAGGACCTCGCCAAGGCGCTGCCGCCGCCCCTGGAGCGTGCCGCCAAGCGGGCCGAGGAATACGCCCGTGGCTTCGTCTCGGGCGGTACCCTGTTCGAGGAGCTGGGTTTCTATTACGTCGGTCCCATCGACGGCCATAATTTCGACCACCTGCTGCCGGTGCTGAAGAACGTCCGCGATTCCGAGGACAACAAGCCAGTGCTGATCCACGTGGTTACCAAGAAGGGCAGGGGCTATCCGCCCGCCGAGCAGGCCGCCGACAAGTACCACGGCGTGGGCAAGTTCGACGTGGTCACCGGCGCGCTGGCCAAGCCCAAGGCCAACGCTCCCAGCTTCACCTCTGTGTTCGCCAAGGCGCTGCTGGCCGAGGCGCAGGCCGACGACAAGGTGGTGGCCATCACCGCCGCCATGCCGGCCGGCACCGGGCTGGACAAGTTCGCCGAGTTGCATCCCAACCGCTGCTTCGATGTGGGTATCGCCGAGCAGCATGCGGTGACCTTCGCCGCCGGACTGGCCTGCGAGGGCTTCAAGCCGTTCTGCGCGCTGTACTCCACCTTCCTCCAGCGCGGTTACGACCAGGTGGTGCACGACGTCGCCATCCAGAAGCTGCCCGTGCGCTTCGCCATCGATCGTGCCGGCTTGGTGGGCGCTGACGGTGCCACCCATGCGGGCTCGTTCGACCTGGCTTTCCTGGGCTGCCTGCCCGATATGGTCATCATGAGTCCGTCTGACGAAGTCGAGCTGATGCATGCGGTGGCGACCGCAGCCGCCATCGACGACCGCCCTTCGGCCTTCCGCTACCCGCGCGGCGAGGGTGTGGGCCTGGACCTGCCCGAGCGCGGCACCGTCCTGCCCATCGGCAAGGGGCGCATCGTCCGCGAGGGCAGCCGCGTCGCCATTCTGTCGCTTGGCACCCGCCTGGTCGAAGCCTGCAAGGCGGCCGAGGAGTTGGCCGCGCGCGGCCTGTCCACCACGGTGGCCGACGCCCGCTTCATGAAGCCGCTGGACGAGGAAATGATCGCCCGGCTGGCCCGCGAGCACGAAGTGCTGGTGATCGTCGAGGAGGGGGCGGTGGGCGGTTTCGGCAGCCATGTGCTGCACTTCCTGTCCAGCACCGGCCTGCTGGACCGGGGGCTCAAGGTGCGTTCGCTGGTGCTGCCCGATTATTTCATCGAGCACGAGCAGCCCAAACTCCAGTACGACCAGGCCGGTCTAAACGCCCCCGACATCACTGCCTGCGTGCTGGCCGCCCTGGGAGAGCCCGCCAAGGGTGCCGCCAGCGCCTAGATGCTCTGCACAGCGCGTGGATGTAAAATGCGCCCCGCACATTTTCCGGTGGGAATAACCGCTGTTGAAATATTGAAACCGGCGGGCCGGATGCTATTGTAGGGCCGGGACCGGGGCGGAAGGAATTAGGTTATATTATGGAATTGGAAAAGCTGCAGGAGAGCGCGCGGCGCGCAAGCACCCTGCTCAAGGCCATGGCCAACGAACATCGGCTGATGATTCTCTGCCAATTGCTGCATGGGGAAAAGTCGGTGGGCGAGATGGAACGCATCATCGGCCTGTCCCAATCGGCGCTGTCCCAGCATCTGGCCCGCCTGCGCCGCGACGGTCTGGTCCAGACCCGGCGTCAGGCGCAGACCATCTTCTATTCTCTGGCCGGCAAGGAAGCGGCCGCCGTCATCGACACCTTATACGGCCTGTACTGCGCCCCGCAGGAGAGCTGCGCGTAGGGTTTCCCTACCAGAGGTCCAGATCGTCGCTGTCGTCCGCCTGGTTGGCGTGGTTCCCGTTGATGATGGCGTTCAGGCGGGCGCGCTGGGTGGCATTGGCATTGAGGCGTAGGTGCAGGCCCTTGGACGAGATGCGCACCACTTCGGTCTCGATACCCTGGACGTCCTCCACGTCGAACTTGAGCTTCTGACCGCGCGTCAGATTGCCGTCCGTGACCTCCATCAGCGCGCCGCCCGCGGACAGGTCCTTGACCCGGCCGCTGATGCGGCTTCCCTCGGCTGTGACGAGGATGCCGAGCTCCACCTCGACGCGGGCGTGCTCGCGGCGGTTGCCAACCACCGAACCCCGCAGAGTGCTGACCAGGTGGTCGCGCATGCCGGCCATCTGCTCGGACACGGCGGCGACCGTGTCGCGCACCAGGGCCGACATCTGCTCCGCCTCGGTGGCCGATTGCGAGATGGAGGCGATGGTGGCCGATACCGTGCGGGTCGAGGTGGCGGCTTCGCGCGCCTGGGCGGCGATGGCGGTGACGGCGCCCTGCTGCTGGGCGGTGGTCTCGGCCATGGTAGTCGAGATGCCCGAGACCTGGTCGATGATGTCGCCCACTGACGAGATGGCGTGAACCGCCTGTTCCACCGCCTGCTGGATGCCGGCGATCTGCCCGCCGATTTCGTTGGTGGCCTGAGTGGTCTGGTTGGCCAGGTTCTTCACCTCGCCGGCCACCACGGCAAAGCCCTTGCCGGTCTCGCCGGCGCGCGCCGCCTCGATGGTGGCGTTCAGCGCCAGCATGTTGGTCTGGGCGGCGATGGCATTGATCATGGCGACCAC
Source organism: Magnetospirillum sp. (assembly GCA_035491155.1). Lineage (GTDB taxonomy): Bacteria > Pseudomonadota > Alphaproteobacteria > Rhodospirillales > Magnetospirillaceae > Magnetospirillum. The sequence continues at coordinate 4,012 of DATJKV010000548.1, forward strand.
GGCATCGATGCGGCGCGACGCCTCGGCCAGGGTTTGCATGATCTCGCTGGAGCGGCGCGCCTCGTCCGTGGCCGATACGGCGATCTGGCGCGAGTGCTCGGCATCTGTGCGCAGGCGTTCGATGGTGGCGACCATCTGCTCGGCGGCCTCGGCCACATAGGTGACGTTGTCCGTGGCGCTGTCGGCGGCCACCGCCACGGCGCGGTTCTGCTCGCCCACGGTGGTGGCCTGCGCGCGCATGCCGTCGGCCACCACGCATAGTGACTGGGTGCGCTGGGTGACGTCGCCGGTGGCGGCGTTGATCTCGCTTTCCAACTGCTCGGACATGCCGAGGAAGGTCAGCCGCATTTCCTTCTCGGTGGTGCGCAGGATGCGTGCGCTCTCGGCGCTCTTGTGCTCCATTTCCTCCAGCGAGCAGCGTAGGGCCTTGAGGAAGAACAGGGCCTCTCCGCTTTCCTTGAGGACTGCGTTCATCCGGGGCGCCGGCACCGAGTTGTCGCTGATGGACAGCGCCTTCATCTGGTCGACCAGTGCCGCCAGCGGCCGGCCCAGGCCCAGCCACACCATAAACGGCCCGATGGTCACCACCCCCAGCAGCGCGGCGAAGGCCAGGCTTGATAGCCAGCCGGTGGTCAGGGCCTGAGCCAGGGCCGCGGCCACGCCCAGGGCGGCCAGCAGGGCCAGGGCGATGGCGACGCTGGGGCCGTGGTAGCGCGCTTTTTCCACTTTGGCGGTGATGCTGTCGACGCCGAGATTGCGGAAGAAATTGGCGTAACGGGCGTCTTCACCCAGGATGTGTTTCACCAGCCAGTCGCGCAGGAACTCGAACACCTCGTCGGCCACCGATTCCGAGGCGTCGGCGCGGAACTTGGCGCGCAGTTCGGTGGCGGTGGCCACCAGTTGGGTATGGCGCTGGGTGTGGGCTGCCCGGCCGGGATAGTTCCAGCGGGTGAACATTTCCTCTTCGCGGGCGAAGTGGGTCTTGGCGTAGTCGATGAGGTCGCCGAGGGTGGCGTCGATGACCTCGTGGCCCCGCCGCTCCTCGCTGGCTTCCCAGAGGTTGTTGAGGATGCCGATCAGGCGTTGGTGGTCCGCATCGAGTTCAGTGACGTGGACGCTCAGCTGGTCTGTCCATTCGACAAGCATCATCCCAACCTCTCCGCCCCGGTCACGGCCATACTTATGACCGGCCGTGTGGGTGGGGTCAATGCCAGCAAAATGACAGGGGTTTCACCAAAGCTTCACCGAACCGTCACGGGGCTGCGCGCTAATGTTTGTGCCAGCCGAACACACACAAGGTTGGTTGCCGTGGACATGGACGTTACCCTGGAAGATATCGTCGCCGCCGCCTACCGCCTGTCCTGGCCCGCCCCGCAACCCAAGGCCAAACCCTCCCTGCGTCGGGCGTTCGGCCGCGCCGTGCGCCTGTGCCGGCGCCAGACTCTGGAAGGCTGGCCCGTAATGCTGCCGGCGCACCATTGCAATTGATCTTGAAGGTCGCCTGATCCGGTCCCAGGTGCATTTCCAATCAACGCCAAGATTGGACCTGGGAGGCGCGGCCATGCTGACGCTGTTGGACTGCGTGGATATGTGCGATTTGGGCTCCGACATTGTCGATGCCATCGCCCGGCACGAGCGCGTGCCGGTCATCGTCGCGGCGGAACTGGGTTCCTGCCTGGCCTGCTGCAATCCCGGCCTGGCGGTGATCCACCGCTTCATCCTGGATGACCTGGAAGATGCCGCCGCGCGCGGTGATCGGCGCGATTTGGCGCGCTATCGGCGGGCGCTGTCGGCCTTCCGTTCAGCCCATCCCGGCATGCCGCCACTGGACTGAACCGGGCCGACGCTTTTACCCTTGGGTGGAAGCGTTCGACGCCGAGGCTGCCATGACGCCCATATCAACCGGTCCGCAGGCCGAGGTCTTGCGCCTGCTGAAAGACCCTGCCACCCATGGCGGCCTGAGGCCGACCCGGCTGGATACCCACATCTCCACCATCTTCCTGGCCGGCGATCAGGCGTGGAAGCTGAAGAAGGCGGTGTGGCTGCCGTTCCTCGATTTCTCGGACCTGGAAAGCCGCCGCCGCGCCTGTGAGGCGGAGGTGGAAATCAATCGCCGCGCCGCGCCCGAGCTTTACCTCGGCGCCGTGCCGGTGACCCGGGGTAGCGATGGCCGTTTGCGCCTGGGTGGCGAGGGCGAGGCGGTGGAGTGGCTGGTGCACATGCGCCGTTTCGATCAGCGGACCCTGTTCTCGAAGCTGCTGTCGGCGCACCGGGTGGACCGTCCGCGCATTCAGGCGCTGACCGAGGCGGTATGGCGCTTTCACCAGGTGGCGCCGCTCAGGCCCGACAAAGGCGGCGTGGCGGGGCTCACCTGGGTCATCGACACCAACCAGACGTCCATGGCGGCCAGTCCCGACATCCTTTCCGGCCCGGCCGTCGCCCGGTTGGCCGAGCATTCACGGCAGTGGCTGGCTCGCTTCGCGCCGCTCATCGAGGAGCGCCGTGCGGCCGGCAAGGTGCGCCAGTGCCACGGCGACCTCCATTGCGGCAATATCTGCGAGTTGGATGGCCGGCCCACCCTGTTCGACGCCATCGAGTTCTCGGATGACATCGCCTGCATCGACGTCTTCCACGACCTGGCCTTCCTGCTGATGGATTTGCAGCAGCGCGGCGCCCGGGTGCTGGCGGGCTATGCGCTTAACCACTACCTGGACCTGTCCGCCGACTACCAGGGGGTGGCTTTGCTGCCGCTGTTGCTGTCCTTGCGCGCCGGGGTGCGCGCCCATGTCTGTGCCACCATGGCCGCCCACGCCGCTGCCCACGCTCCCAGCCGTGATCGCCTGGCCGCCGACGCCTGCGCCTACCTGGACGCCGCGCTCGCATATCTGGCGCCGCCTTCGCCCAGCCTGCTGGCGGTGGGGGGCTTGTCGGGCAGCGGCAAGTCGCGCATGGGCCGCGAGCTGGCGCCGTTGCTGGCGGTGCCGGCGGCCGCCGTGGTGCGCACCGATTCCCTGCGCAAGCAGATGATGGGGGTGGGGCTGTTGGACAAGCTGGCGGCCGATGGCTACACGCCCGAGATGACCGAGCGCACCTACCAAGCCCTCTACGACACCTCTCTGATGGTGCTGAAGGCGGGGCACTCGGTGGTGGCCGACGCGGTGTTCGCCAAGCCGGAGCAGCGGGCCGCCATCGAGCAGGTGGCCAGGGCCGCCGGGGTGCCTTTCCGCGGCATGTGGCTGGAGACGCGTTCCGACATCGCCGCCAAGCGCATCCAGGGGCGCAAGGCGAATGTATCGGACGCCACCGTGGCGGTGCTGCGCCAGCAATTGGACTATGACCTGGGCGCGATCACCTGGACGCGGGTGCAGACAGGCGGCTCCAAGGCCAAGGCGTTGCGCGACGGCCGGGCCGCGCTGGGAGTATGAGGGGTATCCTGCCGAGGCGGATTAACAAGTCCCCAACCTGGGCGCATAATTGATCCTACCTGATCGAGGGAGGACCACCATGACCGAGTTCAAGACCGTCCTGGTCCCGGTGCCTGATGGCACCAGCGCCGTGGCGCCGCTGGAGACCGCGTTCCGGCTGGCCGCCCTGTTCGGCGCCCATGTGGTTGGTCTGCATGTGCGGTCGGACCCCACCACCGCCGTGCCCCTGGTGGGCGAGGGAATGAGCGGCGCCATGGTCGAGGAGATGATGAACGTGGCCGAGCGCCAGGCCTCGGAGCGTGCTGGCAAGGCCCGCGCCGCCTTCGATGCGGCCGTGGCCCGAGCCGGCGTGGCGTTGGCCGGCGCCCCAACCGAAGACGCCTCGGCTGAATGGGTGGATTTCACGGGCCGCGAGGAAGAGGCGGTGGCATGGCGTGGGCGCCTGTCCGATCTGGTGGTCATGGGCCGCCCGACCGAGGGCGCCGAGACGCCCTCGCTGCTGACCCTGAACGCCGCCCTGATGGAAAGCGGCAAGCCACTGCTGCTGGCGCCGCCAATGGCCCTGCCCACCATCGGCAGCCGCATTGCCGTGGCCTGGAACGGCAGCGCCGAGGCCGGCCGCGCCGTGGCCGCCGCCCTGCCGCTGATGAAGCGGGCCGAATCGGTGACCATCCTGTCGCTGACCGAGGACGACCGTACCCTGTCGGCCCCTGCCGGTGAACTGGCCGCCTTCCTGGCTTGGCACGGCATCACCGCCAATTGCCAGGTGGTGCATGCCGGCGCCCACGCCGGCAACGTGCTGCTGGATCAGTGCGCGGCGCTGAAGGCCGATCTGCTGGTGATGGGCGCCTACACACACTCGCGCCTGCGCCAGTTGATCCTGGGCGGTGTCACCCGCCACGTGTTGAACCACGCCACGCTACCTTGCCTGCTCTGCCACTAGGTCGGGGCGATCTGTCAAACCGAGACGGCCGCATGCCAGCCATGCGGCCGTTGTCGTTTTCGCGGCCCGGTTGATGCACAGGTGGCGGACAAATCGAGGGGGAGCCTGACATCGTTGCGGCGCAATATCGCACTTGTGCAGTGCACTGCATAAGTCGAAAGAATCATGGCCTCACACAATGCGCGATATAATAAACCCTGCTTGCTGTGATAGTATTTCCGCACATCGATTGAAGAAGGGAGGCCGTCATGTTGTCCCTGGTCGATTGCATCGCCTTCAGTGGCTTGACCCCTGATCAATTGGACGCGGTCGCCTGCTACAAGCATGTGCCGGTCATCGTCGCCGCCGAGTGGGCCGAAATGGCCTCGGATGGCGAGGTTGAAGCCGTGCTTTCCCACGAGGTCCGGATCGCCGCCGCCCACCACATGGCCCAGACCCAATGCTGGGAACACGCGCTGGACGAGTTCCGCCAGACCCACCACTAACGGTCGTGCAACATGGGTTACGCTCCCGCGAACCGCCCGACAATCAGGAACTCCTTGTTCCCTTCCGGGCCCTTGATCGGGCTTTCGCACAGGCCCACCACTTCCCAGCCGGGCAGGGCAGCCAGCCAGCCCTGGATGCGGTCGCACACTTCGGCGTGCAGTTCTGGTTCGCGGACCACGCCGCCTTTGCCGACCCGGCCCTTGCCCACCTCGAATTGCGGTTTGATCAGCGCCACCAGATGGGCGCCGGGTTTGGCAAAGGACATGGCGGTCGGCAGCACGGTTTCCAGGCCGATGAAGCTGGCGTCGCACACCACCATGTCCACCGGCTCAGGGATAAGCTCGGGCGTCAGATAGCGGGCGTTGGTGCGCTCCAACACGACGACCCTCTCGTCGCTGCGCAGCTTCCACGCCAACTGGCCGTGCCCCACGTCCACCGCGTAGACGCGGGCGGCGCCCCGGGTCAGCAATACGTCGGTGAAACCGCCGGTGCTGGCGCCCACGTCGATGGCAATGAGGTCTGTGGGGTCGATGGCGAAGCGGTCCAGCGCCTCGACCAGCTTGAGGCCGCCGCGCGACACCCAGGGATGGTCCTGCCCCTTCAGTTCCAGCGGGGCGTCTTCGGTCAGCTGGGTGCCGGGTTTGTCGATGCGCTTGCCGTCCGATAGCACCAGCCCTGCCATCACCAGTGCTTGGGCGCGGGATCGGCTTTCAACCAGCCCGCGCTCCACCAGCAATTGATCAACCCTCTTGCGTTCACCCATCCGTCATGACCCTATGCGAAAAACGAGTATGGAAATTGCCTTTCCGATACGTCAGCATAAATGAAACTAACCCCCCAAGGGACGTCCAAGAAAAAAATGACAACGCTCTTTTTTACGCACCCGGTTTGCCTGGAGCACGACACCGGCGATTACCACCCGGAATGCGCGGACCGATTGCGCGCCGTGCTTAACGCGCTGGAGGCCGAGGAATTCGCCAGCCTGCAGCGTGAAGAGGCGCCCCAGGTGACGCGCGAGCAGATTCTACGCGCCCATTGCCCGCACCATATCGAAGAATTTCTGGCCATCGAAGTGGCTCCGGGCGAGCACCACTACGTCGATCCCGACACCGTCATGTCGTCCAAGACCATCGAGGCCGCGTTGCGCTCGGCTGGCGCCGTGGTCGCCGCGGTGGACATGGTGGCGGCCGGCCAGGCCCGCAATGCCTTCTGCGCCGTGCGCCCGCCGGGGCACCATGCCGAGCGTGACGCCTCCATGGGGTTCTGCTTCCTCAACAACGCCGCCATCGGCGCGTTGCACGCGCGTGATGTCCACGGCTTCAAGAAGGTGGCGGTGATCGACTTCGACGTCCACCATGGCAACGGCTCGCAGCATATCCTGTGGGACGAGCCCGGCATCTTCTACGGCTCCACCCACCAGGAGCACGCCTATCCCAATACCGGCCTGGCCCACGAGACCGGCGGCCAGGGCCGCATGGTCAACGTGCCGCTGGCCGCCGGCACCGGCTCGGACGATTTCCGTCAGGCCTTCGACGATATCCTGCTGCACAAGCTGCGTGAGTTCGGCCCCGACTTCATCATCATCTCGGCCGGCTTCGACGCCCATGCCCAGGACCCCCTGGCGCATCTGCGTCTGAAGACCAGCGATTTCCGTTGGGCCACCGACAAGCTGGTGGACGTGGCCGCCGAGACCGCCGGCAACCGGATCGTCTCGGTGCTGGAGGGTGGCTACGAACCCGCCGCCCTGGCCGCCTCGGTCAAGGAACACGTGCGCGCCCTGATGGGGCATTAATACCGCTTTCCCTCCCTTGGCATCGCCGGGGGAGGGAAGTTCACTCCCACAGCCACGCGGCTCCGCGCACCCCCGACGAATCGCCGTGTTTGGGCGGCACGAGCTTGGTGGTGACGCCGTCCGAGAAGACGTATTCGCCCCATAGCTTGGGGACTTCCCGGTACAGCCGGGCGACGTTGCCAAGGCCGCCACCCAGCACGATCACATGCGGATCGAACACGTTGATGACCGAGGCCAGGCCGCGCGCCAGCCGGTCCTCGTAGCGCGACAGCATTCCCTCGGCCTTGTCGTCGCCCCGAGCCGCCAGCGTGACGATATCGGCCGCCGAAGAACCGCCGCCGAAATCCCGCTCGAGCGCCGGGCCGGACAGGAAGGTTTCGATGCAGCCGGTCTTGCCGCAATAGCAGTA
>DATJKV010000549.1:0-3849 GCA_035491155.1 Magnetospirillum sp.
GTTGGTGTCGGCCTTGGCGAACCAGGCGGCCAGCGCCCCCCGGCAATCGTCCTGGCCCGCCTTCAGCGGCAGCGGCTCGCCGTTGGGGCTGTTGACCGAGACCGGCGGCGGCGCCTTGGGCAGTGGCAGCGACCGCGCGCACGCCGCCACCAGCAGGAGCAGCGCGACGGAAGCGAGGCGGCGGGGCATGGAGCTAACGCCGCGACGGCAGGGGTTCAGAGCGCACGCGCTCGCGCTCGGGCACCTTGGTCGGCGCGGTATCGTTACCGCCACCGCCGCCAAAACTGGCCGGCACCGGATGGGTAGCCAAGCGCTGCCCCACCGTCACCGTCACCGTAGACCCCCACATGGGATTGCTCTCGATCTGCACGGTGGAGGCGCGCTCGCCCCGCACATAGGCCATGACGCTGGTGCCTGATGTCACCTGCATGATCGGCTCCCAGCCGAAGGCGGGCATCTGGGCCTGGTAGAACTGGTTGGCGTCGGGCGCCGACTTCCACAGCTTCATCACCACCCGGCCGGTCCAGCGGTCCTTGTCGCCCAGGATCAGCGAACGCTCGTTGTCCATGGAGGCGCCAGAGGGGATGGGAACGTCGGTCAGCAGGTTGAAGTCGGGAGCCTGCTGCGGATCGCCGGCCTGGGTGTGCGGCAGCGAGGTGCTGGTTCCACAGCCGGCAAGGGCGAGGATGGACAGACCCAGCAGGGTGGCACGAAGGACTGCGTTCATACGTCGAAAGTACAGGGAAGCCCCGCAGGCCACAAGGGGGCTCAGCCCAGCGGATATTCCGCCAAGGCCTCGTACTCGGCACCCGAGCGGCCCAGGTGGCTGCGGAAGAGGATGAAGTGGTCCACCGGCCAAGGTCCGGCGGCGAAGGGCGAGTGATGGGCGACGAAATCCTGGATGCGGCCCACCGGCGCGTCCCTCAGCCTCGCCAGCGTCACATGCGGCAGGTACTTGCGGCCCTCGGGCTCCAGACCGAGGCGGGCCAGGGCAGCCTCCACCTTGGCCTGGAGGTGCAGGAGCGGCGGCGCCTTGTCCACCGCCGCCCACAAGTGATTGGGGTTGGGCCGGCCGAAGGTGCCGAAGCCGATGAGCGACAGTTGGAAGGCGGGCGCGGAAACGTCGGCCAGGGCCTCGTCGATCTCGGCCGCCATGCCCTCGTCCACCTCGCCGATGAAGCGAAGCGTGACGTGCAGGTTGCGCGCCTCGACCCAACGGGCGCCGGGGATGCCGCGCCCCATGATCTCCAGCCGCGCCGCCAGCTCGGCGGGCAGGCCCAAGCCGATGAACAGGCGGATCATGCGGCCTCCCCCACCAGCAGGGTGAGCACGCCAGTATAGGCGTACAGCCGCTCGCCGGAAAATTCGCCATGGCCGAAGAAGCCCACCAGCGGCACCTCGCCAAGGGCGTCGCCGATCATGTCCAGTTCGGCCTGATCGCCACCGAATATGTGCCGGCCCCGGCCCAGGCAGGAATGGTAGAAGGCGGCGCGCACCGGCCGGCCGGCCAGGCGGCGGTTGACGTCGGCCAGCATGCGTTCCATGTCCAGCCGCGCCGATTGCGGGTCGCGCCGCACCAGCATGAGGGATTGCCCCTCCTCCACCGCTTCGCCCACGGCCAGCCAGCCTTGGCGCGGGTCCATGCCCAGCAGCATGCGCACCTGATAGTCGCCCCGGTCCGACCCCGCCACCGGCAGCGCCACGTGGATGTAGCCAGCGGCGCGCTTCAGGTCGCGGGCGATGAGCTGGCCCGCCTCCTCCTTCAGCACCTCTAGCGCCGGGCGGCCGTCCAGTCGCATGACCACCCCGTTGGCGGCCTCGGTGACCACATGGGCGGGGCCGATAGGCGAGCAGCCCTGAGTAAGGCCGGTCACCACCGGCACCTCGGGCCCCAGCAGCAGCCCGGCCAGACCGCCCGACACCACGCTGTCGGCCAGCTGGGCCGGCGGTCCCGACGAGGATATCAGACCGCCCACCACGAACCCGGCCCGTTGCGCCAGCGCCGCCACCAGAGCCGCCATGCCGGGCGAACGCGGATCACCATGGGCGATCCCCAAGCATGGCCGGCGGACGGCCAACCAGGGGCCCAGCTGCTCGTCCAACTCGGCGGCGGCGAGGCAGCGGAACGGCATGAACGAACCCTCGGGCAGGGTGCCGGCCAACACCGCGATGACGCCGCCCTCGGGCACCTCGTCCATACCGGCGATCAGGCCGGGCACCACCGCGCCCACCCAGTGGGGGATGCGGGTGGTCTCGCGCAGGAAGGTCAGGATGCTGGACAGGTTCTGGTTGAACACCTCGCTTACGTACAGGAAGCCCACGTTGGCGGCCACGCCGGCCAGCGCCTCCTGGCAAGCCTTGGCGGCGCGCCCCCAATGGTCGGCCTCGGCCAGCGCCAGGGTGAAGGGCGCGATGGGATCGAACGCGGCGACGGGGTCGGTCATCCCCGGCCTCCCGCCTTCACCAAGCCCGGCGGCGGGCCCAGCATCTGCTTCACCGTCGGCAGGATGCGGCGCACGATCTCGGCCACGCCGTCGCGGTTGGGATGCAGGCCGTCGGGCTGGTTCAGCCGGGGGTCGCGGGCCACGCCGTCCAGGAAAAAGGGATAGAGCGCCACCCCATGGCGCTCGGCCAGACGGGGAAAGATGGCGGCAAAGCTGGCGGCGTAATCGGGGCCGTAATTGGGCGGCGCCAGCATGCCGGCCAGCAGCACGCGCACGTGCTCGGCCTTGAGGCGGGTCAGGATGGCATCCAGGTTCCGCTCGGCCTGGGTAGGATCGAGGCCGCGCAGGCCATCATTGGCGCCCAGTTCGACGATGGCGACGTTCGGCTTGTCGGCCAGCGCCCAGTCCAGCCGAGCCTTGCCTCCGGCGGTGGTGTCGCCCGACACGCCGGCATTGAGGACGGTGACGTCGTAGCCCGCCTGGCGCAGCACCCGCTCCAGTTGGACCGGAAAAGCATCGCCCGCCGCCACCCCGTAACCGGCAGTGAGCGAGTCGCCCAACGCCAGGATGCGCAACGGTTCAGCCATGGCCGCTCCCGCAACGACGTTGACAAGCAGGGCCAGGGCGCCATATCGGACCCATTCCCTGAAGAGAGCTGCAAGCCCCATGCTGCCGTCCGCTCCTGATCAAACGCCTCTCGTCGACCTGCCCCTCGTTGACTTGCAGGGCGTCACCCTCAACTTGGCGAGCTTGGCCGGCGAGGTCAACGTCCTGCGCGGCATCGACTTGGCGGTGGCCGACGGCGAGACGGTCGGCATAGTCGGGCCGTCAGGCTCGGGTAAATCCACCCTGCTGATGGTCATGGCGGGCCTGGAGCGCGCCACCTCGGGCCGCGTCAACGTGGCCGGCAACGACCTGTCGGCCATGAGCGAGGATGCCCTGGCGCGCTTCCGCCGCGCCTCGGTGGGCATCGTCTTTCAGGCCTTCCATCTGGTCCCCACCATGACCGCGCTGGAGAACGTGGCGGTGCCGCTGGAACTGGCCGGAATCCCCGACGCCTTCGCCCGCGCCCAGGCCGAACTACGCCAGGTGGGCCTGTCCCACCGGCTGGACCATTATCCCGGCCAGCTGTCGGGCGGCGAGCAGCAGCGCGTCGCCCTGGCCCGCGCCTTCGTGGCGCGGCCCCGCCTGCTGCTGGCCGACGAACCTACCGGCAATCTGGACCAGAGCACCGGGCGCACCATCGTCGAGCTGCTGTTCGACCTGCACGACCGCCACGGTACCACCCTGATCCTGGTCACCCACGATTCCGGCCTAGCGGCGCGCTGCCGCCGGGTGGTGCGGGTGGAGGATGGCCGCATCGCCGCCGACCATCCGGCCGAGTTGGTGCCGGCATCATGAGTTC
>DATJKV010000550.1:0-10875 GCA_035491155.1 Magnetospirillum sp.
TCAGCATCAGCGCGGCACCGGTGATCAATAGCGGCAGGATGCGCACGAAAGGCGTGCGTTGCGGCTTCTGCGGGGCTTTTTTGCTCGGCTGCTTGGCCATGGCCCTACCTCATGGACTGGAGCGCGCGCAGAAGCTCGCGTTCGGCTTCCGAGCGCTCATCCACGTCCACATCGCTGGCTGCCGCGGCCGCGGCCACGGTGGCGGCGCGCGAGGCCTGGGACGGGCGTTCCGAGTTGGCCGGTGCCGCCACCCGGGGGGTGTCCTTGCCGCCGGTCGGGCTGGTGCGCACCTCGGTGCGGGCAGAACGGACGCCATTCTCCAGGCGGTTGGCCATGGTGTCGGCGCGTTCGATCATGAAGGCCAGGTCGTCGCGCAGGGACTGGGCCTTCTCCACCCGCTCCTGCAAGGCATGGCCGGCGTCGTCGGCGGCCTTGCGCAGCTTGGGAATGGAGGATTCGGCGCGGACCGTGGCCTCGTTGAAGCTGACGATGATCTTGGCCAGATCGTCGCGGTTCTTGCGCAGCTGGGTCAGGCGCTGGTTCAGCATCACCGCATAGCCGATGGTGGCGATCAGCAGGACGGACACCAACAGGTCCAGGATGATCTTCCAGTCCATGGCCTAGCCCTTAAGCTTATTGAGTTTTTCGTCGACGCGGATGGCGATGTGCTGGCCCTTGCGGCCCATGCGCCCACGGAACATGGAGACGTCGCCGCAGCGCAGGTCGATGGCCGAGGAGGGGCTCGCGTTCAGCATGATCTTCGAGCCCACCTTCCAGCGCAGCACGTCGCGCAGGTTCATCACCTGCTCGTCCAGCACCGCCTCCATCTGCACCTCGGTCAACCACAGTTCCTCGGCAAGGTGGGTTTCCCAGATGGAGTCGCGGCCGAACTTTTCACCCATGAACATCTGCAGCAGCAGCTCACGCACCGGCTCCAGGGTGGCGTAGGGCAGCAGAAGTTCCAGGCGGCCGCCGCGATCTTCCATGTCGATGCGCAGCTTGGCGACGATGGCGGCGTTGCTCGGGCGCGAGATGGTGGCGAAGCGCGGGTTGGTTTCCAGCCGGTCGAAGCGGAAGGTGACGGGGCTCAGCGGATCGAACGCGGCCGACAGGTCCGACAGCACCACGTGCACCATGCGCTCCACCAGGTTGCGCTCGATGGTGGTGTAGGGGCGGCCTTCGATGCGCATGGCCGCCGTGCCGCGACGGCCGCCTAGCAGCACGTCGACGATGGAGTAGATCAGCGACGAGTCGACCGTGAGCAGGCCGAAATTGTCCCATTCCTCGGCCTTGAACACCGCCAGCATGGCTGGCAGCGGGATCGAGTTGAGGTAATCGCCGAAACGCAAGCTGAGGATGTTGTCCAGCGACACTTCCACGTTGTCGGACGTGAAGTTGCGCATGGAGGTGGACATCATGCGGACGAGACGGTCGAACACCACCTCGAGCATGGGCAGGCGTTCGTACGAGACGAGCGCCGAATTGAGGATGGCCTGGATGCCGGATTTGTCGTCGCCATGGCCGTGGTCGTCGTCAAAGCCCAGCAGGGAGTCGATTTCGTCCTGGTTGAGGACGCGGGTGGAGTCCTTGGGCGCATCGTCCGCGCCGCCACCGCCGCCGCCGCCCTCACCGGCGCCCAGCATGGCTTCCCACTCGGCCGCCATGGCGTCCGAATCCTCCCCGCCGCCAGAGCCGCTATCGCCGGAGTCACCTCCGGCCATGGCGGCCCATTCGCGCATCAGGGCCTCTTCGTCATCGGCCGAGCGGCCTTCGCCGCCATCGTCGTCCATCGACATCCGCGTCTCGCGCCTACTGGACCAGCATTTCCTTGAACAGCACGTCGTTCACCTTGACCGGCTTGACGGCTGCGTTCACCCGCGTCAGCAACTCTTCGCGCAGCAGGTGCATGCCCGCGGCGCCCTGAAGGTCCTCGACCCGCAGTTCGCGCAAATACACCTGGAACGAGTCGACGATGCGCGGCATCACCTGGTCGACCCGCGGCATGTCGGCCGGGCTTTCCAGCTCCAGCGCCACGCGGATCTTGAGGAAGCTCTGCTTGCGGCCCTGCGTCTGCAGGTTCACCAGCATCTCAGGAATGTCCATGAAAATGGCCGGGCCCACCTGCTTGGGGGCGTCGGCCTTGTGTTCGGCCACCGCAGGGTGCTCTTCGCCGCCGCCCTTGACCTTGCCCAACACGGCGTCGATCACGCCGGTGAAGTACAAGCCGGCACCGGCGCCCACCAGCAGCAGGAGCGGCAGGACCAGAACAAGGATCTTCTTGATCGGCAGCTTGGAAGACGGGGCCTCCGGCAGCTCTTCAGAGCCTTCGCCCTCGTCGAAATCCTCTTCTAGGTCTTCTGCCATCGTCCCCCACCTTAAGGGCATGTAGGCGGTCGCGCTCGCGCGGACCGCACGTGTTCGACTGTGAAGGTACGCCGCCCCGGTTAACAGAAGGTTGAGCCTTTCTGCCCAAAAGGGGTGGGCGTGCCGGGCAGCGACCATACCTTTTGCGCCCACCGCCCGGCAATATCTGCCCGGCAGGCCGCGCTCCGGCAATGAGTGTGACGGACGGAACCCCAGGAAAACCGCCATTTTTTATTTTTTGCGAAAGTTGGCACGGCTTTCGCAAGAGATGGGGCACAGGTTTTCACGACCGGGTTCTCGAGATGGAAAACACCTCTTACATCGCGCTGTCGCGTCAAAACGCCCTGTGGCGGCAGATGGACGTCATCGCCAACAACATGGCGAACGCCAACACGCCCGCCTACAAGGGCGAGCAGATGATGTTCCGCGAGTACCTGATGAATACGCGCTCGTCCAACCGCACCGTCGGCGACAAGCTGTCCTACGTGCAGGACATGGGCGTGCTGCGCGACACCCGGGAAGGCCCGCTGACCAAGACCGACAACCCGCTGGACATCGGCATCCACGGCGAAGGCTATTTCCAGATCGAGACCCAGGCCGGCATGCGCTATTCGCGCAACGGCCACTTCCGCCTGGACGAAGCCGGCATGCTGGTGAATTCCCAGGGTTCCGCGGTGATGGACAACCGTGACAACCCCATCATCTTCGCCCCCAACGAGACCAGGATCGAGATCGCCGGCGACGGCACCGTCTCCACCGAGAACGGCGTGGTCGCCCAGTTGAAGGTCGTGCGCTTCGCCAACGAGCAGAACCTGCGCAAGGCCGGCGACTCGCTGTACGAGACCACCGACGATCCCGAGGCCATCCAGCGGCCGCAGGTGGTGCAGGGAATGATGGAAGAATCCAACGTTCAGCCGGTGATGGAAATCACCCGCATGACCGAAATGCTGCGCCAGTACCAGTCGGCGCAGAACGTCATCGACAAGGAACACGAGCGGACTCTGAAGATGATCGAGACCCTCGTTCCTCGTAACGCCTAAAGCCCGTCTAGGAGAGTTCAGCCATGCGTTCGCTTAACATCGCCGCCACGGGCATGCTGGCCCAGCAGACCAACGTCGAAGTCATCTCGAACAACATCGCCAACATGAACACCACCGCCTACACCCGTCGGCGGCCGGAGTTCAGCGACCTGCTGTACCAGAACCTGCGCCGCGTGGGCGCCGCCTCGTCGGATGCCGGCACCATCGTGCCCACCGGTGTGCAGTTGGGCCTGGGCGTGAAGACCACCGCGGTCTACCGCATCACCGAGCAGGGTTCGGTGCAGAACACCGACAACACCCTGGACCTGGCGGTGCAGGGCAAGGGCTACTTCCAGATCAAGCTGCCCTCGGGCGAGACCTCCTACACCCGCGACGGCTCGTTCCAGCTGTCCGACAAGGGCGAGATCGTCACCCACGAAGGCTACACCGTGCTGCCCGGCATTACCGTGCCGTCGGACGCGGTGGGCATCTCCATTAACGCCTCGGGCCAGGTGATGGTGAAGAAGGACGGCAGCATCGACCAGACCGTGGTCGGCCAGTTGCAGACCGCCATCTTCCCGAACGAGGCCGGCCTCGAGGCGCGCGGCGACAACCTGTACATGGAAACCCCTGCGTCGGGCCCGGCCTCGGTGGCCAATCCCGGCTCGGCCGGCTACGGCACCGTGCTGCAGGGCTACCTGGAGACCTCGAACGTCAACGTGGTCTCCGAGGTCACCAACCTGATCTCGGCGCAGCGCGCGTACGAAATGAACTCCAAGGTCATCTCGACCTCGGACGAGATGCTCAACACCATCAACCAGATGAAGTAACGGGGCCCGCCATGAAGCGCCTCCTGCTCTCCGCCGTCTTGCTCCTGGCTAGCACCGGTTTCGCCCTCGCGGGCGACCTGCCGGTCTCGCTCAAGCCCAGCGCCACCATCGAAGGCGATACCGTCAAGCTGGGCGATCTGTGGGACAATCTGGGCGACAAGGCCGAGACCGTGATCGCTCCGTCGCCGCAGCCGGGCAAGCGCATCAGCGCCGATGCCCGCTGGCTGTCGGCGGTGGCGCAGAATTACGGCATCAACTGGCAGCCCGCCAACATGTTCGAGCGCATCACCATCGAGCGCGCCGGCCAGCAGGTGGACATGAAGCTGGTGGAGAGCGAGCTGCGCGAGGCCCTGGGCATGGAAGGCGTGCCGGCCCCGTTCGAGATGGAAATCGCCAACCGCGCCAGCATGTCCATGGTGATCCCGGCCAGCACCGGTCCGGTGGGCATCGCGGTGCGCGACGTGGTGTGGGACGCCCGCACCAGCCGCTTCTCGGCCACCGTGGAAGCTCCGGCGGGTGCGCCCAACGCCGTGCGCCAGCGCATCAACGGCCGCGTCTTCAGCGTCAGCCGCATTCCGGTGCTGAACCACACCCTGGGCCGCGGCGATGTCATCACCGAGCGCGACGTCGAGTGGGTCGAGGCCCGCGCCGAGGCGGTGCGCCGCGACATCATCACCGACCCGCGCCAGATGATCGGCCAGGAGCCGCGCTTCCAGGTCCGCCAGGGCGCTCCCGTCCGCCTGTCCGACCTGCAGCGCCCGGTGCTGGTGGCCCGCAATGCCACCGTGACCATCCAGTTGAAGACCCCCTTCATGTCGCTGACCACCCAGGGCCGCGCCTCGGAAGAAGGCGGCAAGGGCGACCTAGTCCACGTCACCAACCTGCAGAGCAAGCGCGTCGTCGAGGCCGTCATCGAAGGTCCCAACCTGGTGACCGTGACCAGCCATGGCGCCCTGGCGCTGGCCAACTGAACGAAGTGAAGAAGGAGCGCGCCATGACCTCCCGCCCCGCCAAATCCCTGCTGAAGGCCGCCACCCTGGTGGTCGCCGTCGGCTCGTTGTCCGCCTGCAATGCCATCAACCGCCTGTCCGAGATCGGCGACGGCCCGCAGGTGTCGTCCATCCAGAACCCGACCCAGAAGCAGGGCTACCAGCCGGTCAGCATGCCCATGCCGCAGCCGGTCGCCCCGCCGGCCAATGCAAACTCGCTGTGGCGCCCGGGTTCGCGTGCGTTCTTCAAGGACCAGCGCGCCAAGGACGTGGGCGACATCCTGACCGTGGCGGTATCTATCAACGACAGCGCCAACTTCCAGACCAACCTGACGCGCAAGCGCGATTCCTCGGAAAACGAGGGCATCAGCAACCTGATGGGCTTCGAGAAAAGCCTGAACAAGATCCTGCCCAACGCGGTGGACCCGACCAATCTGGTGGGCACCACCGGCACCAGCGCCAACACCAATACCGGCGCCACCGGCCGCACCGAAAGCATGACCGTCAACATGGCGGCGGTCATCACCCAGGTGCTGCCCAACGGCAACCTGGTGATCTCGGGCAAGCAGGAAATCCGGGTGAACTACGAACTGCGCGAGCTGTCGGTCCAGGGCATCATCCGCCCCGAGGACATCTCCAGCTCCAACTCGGTGACCTACGAGAAGATCGCCGAGGCCCGCATCCACTACGGTGGCCGCGGCGTCGCCTCCGAGGTCACCCAGCCCCGTTATGGCCAGCAGCTGCTGGATGTGATCCTGCCGTTCTAAGACGGCTCGGCAGAAAATGCCGGGGGTGGTGGGCAGAAAAGCCCACCACCCTTTTGGCGTTGTTTCAGTGCGGCCAGATGGGCTTGGGGCTGCCGTCGTCCATGGGCAGGAAATTGTCGGTGTAGCTTTTCCGCGTGGGTCGCCGTGGCGCCGGCATTTCCACGTCGGTGGCCAAGCGCTGGCGCTGGCAATAGGCCAGGGCCTCCTCCAGGCTTTGGAAGGACATGCGAACCTGTTGCAGCGGGTCGCCCGAGCTGATCCAGCCCATCAATGGATCAATGCCCGGCTTCAAGTGCGGTTCGAACTCCACCACCCATTCACCCTGGCGGGCGCGGCCGGCTTGTACCGGGCTGGGGGCGGGGCGGTAGACGCGGGCGCGCACCAGATGCATTTCCTCCGGCTCGGGCGAGCCGCCCAGGTGGACCGAGCGCGGGCCCTCCTCGGCCGGCGCGGCGGGCTGATCGGGTATCTGGTCGAAGGACGGCAGTTCGGCCCCGGAATGGTAGAAGCGTGCGTTCTCGGGGTCGATCAACGGCACGTGGTCAGGCAGGGGCGTGATGGCGTCTTTGTCCGGCTTAGCCATGTGGGCGAATCTCCTGGTCCGGGGACGATGCTTTCCTTATGTAGGATGCATGGCCGACAAGCTTCCCGATGCCAAACGGCGTACCGACATCGATGCTTTCCTCGACCGGCTGGCCGCGGTGCCTGCCGTGGCCGGGGGCGGGCGTGGACGCCTGATCTTCGCCCTCGACGCCACTGCCAGCCGCGAGGGCACCTGGGCCCGCGCCCAGGAACTGCACGCCGAGATGTTCATCGCTGCCGCCGCCCTGGGCGGGCTGGACGTGCAACTGGTCTATTACCGGGGATTGGGCGAGTGCAAGGCATCGGCCTGGACCGGCAGTCCCGACCGCCTGCTGGGCCTGTTAAGCAAGGTGGCCTGCGTCGGTGGCGAGACCCAGATCGCCAGGGTGCTGGGCCATGCCCGCGACGAGGCCCGGCGCGGCAAGGTCGACGCCCTGGTGTTCGTCGGCGACTGCATGGAGGAGAATGTGGACGGCTTGTGCGCGCTGGCCGGCGAGTTGGGGCTGATGGGCGTGCCCGCCTTCCTGTTCCATGAGGGCGACGACGCCACCGCAGCCCGTGCCTTCGCCCAGATGGCGAAGCTGTCGGGCGGCGCCTGCTGCCGTTTCGACGCTTCCGCAGCCGACCAGTTGCGGGCGCTGTTGCGCGCGGTCGCCGTGTACGCCGCCGGAGGCCGCAAGGCGCTGGCCGAATTGGGCCGCCGGGAAGGTGGCCTTGTCCTCCAGATCACCCATCAGATGGGCGCATGATCCCGCAACTTATCCTCCTGCTCGGCGCCCTGGTGGCCCTGTGGCTGTTCTTCGACTGGCTGAAACGGGCCAAACCGCAGGCGGTTGCCCGTGTGGTCAAGCGGCTGGGCTTCGGCCTGCTGCTGGTATTCGGTCTGTGGCTGGTGCTGACCGGTAAGCTGGCGGGCCTGCTGGCGGTGGTTGCCGGCGCGGCGCCGTGGATCACGCGTGGACGGAATCTGCGCCAGCTTTGGCGCACGCTGTTCGGCAACAGCCAGCCGGCGCCCGGCGGCGCCAGTCAGGTGGTCAGCCGCTTCCTGCGCATGGAACTGGAACACGACAGCGGTCGGTTGGAGGGTGAGGTGCTGGAGGGGGACTTTCGCGGCCGCTGGCTGTCGGGGCTGACGCGCTCCGAGGCGTTGGCGCTGTGGCAGGAGGTTCAGGTCGACGGCGAGTCGATGCGCCTGTTGGCGGCCTGGCTGGAGCGCGCCTGGCCGGACTGGCGCGAGACCGAAACGCCAAGTCCGCCGCCGCCCCGTTCGGGTATGAGCCTGGAGGAGGCGCGCGAGGTTCTGGGCATCTCCGCCTCGGCCAACCCGGATGAAATTCGTGCCGCCCATCGCCGCCTGATGCTGGCGAACCATCCCGACCACGGCGGTTCCACCTGGATCGCCGCCCGCATCAATCAGGCCAAGGACGTGCTGCTGAAGGCGGCCGCTTCCAAGTGATGCGGATGGCACCCCGATCGATGGGGTGCCCCTTCCCGATGGCGAACCACGATGCCTCCAGTTGCGCGAAACGCTGGTGCGTGGCAAAACATCCCCGGCCGGCACAGAGCGCCCTTAACGCGCCCGCCGGACGGACGAATTCGCAAGGAGTTCCCAGTATGGCTCGTCGCGTGCGCAAGGCCGTGTTCCCGGTGGGGGGCATGGGCACCCGTTTCCTGCCCGCCACCAAGGCGATGCCCAAGGAAATGTTGCCGGTGGTGGACAAGCCGCTGATCCAGTACGCGGTCGAAGAGGCGGCGGCGGCCGGCGTCGAGCACTTCATCTTCGTCACCGGCCGCGGCAAGACCGCGCTGGAGGATCACTTCGACCATGCCCCCGACCTGGAGCGCACCCTGAAGGAGCGCGGCAAGTTCGATCTGGTCGAGGCCTGCACCAGCTGGATGCCCAAATCGGGCCAGATTTCCTACACCCGCCAGCAGGAGCCGCTGGGTCTGGGCCATGCCGTGTGGTGTGCCCGCGACCTGGTCGAGGACGAGCCCTTCGCCGTACTGCTGCCCGACGATCTGATTCTGGCCAAGACTCCTTGCCTGAAGCAGATGGTTGCGGTGCACACCGAGGTGGGCGGCCATGTGGTTGCCGTCTCGGACGTGCCGCGCGAGCACACCAAGCGCTACGGCATCCTCGACGTCGAATTCGACAACGGTCGCCTTGCCAAGGCCAAGGGTCTGGTCGAGAAGCCCGATCCGGAAGTGGCCCCCTCGACCCTGTCGATCATCGGCCGCTACATCCTGCACCCGGCGGTGTTCGACGTGCTGGACAAGAAGGAGAAGGGGGCCGGCGGCGAGATCCAGCTGACAGACGCCATCGCCCAGACCATCGGCATGGTGCCCTTCCACGGCCTGCGCTTCGAAGGCCATCGTTACGATTGCGGCGACAAGGTGGGTTGGCTGGAAGCCAATGTCGCCTTCGCGCTGGAACGTGAGGACATCGGCGGTCTCGCCCGCGAGGCCCTCAAGCAGTTCAAGTTCTGATTTTTTAAAAGGAAAGCCGCGCCATGCGCATCGCCATGATCGGCACCGGTTACGTTGGCCTGGTGTCGGGAACCTGCTTCTCCGAATTCGGCATCGATGTCGTGTGCGTCGACAAGGACGCCCGCAAGATCGAGCTGCTGCATCAGAACGTGATGCCCATCTACGAGCCGGGCCTCGACCAACTGGTCGCGGATAACGTCAAGGCCGGCCGCCTGTCCTTCACCACCGACCTCAAGGCGGCGGTCAAGGATGCGGATGCCGTGTTCATCGCGGTTGGCACGCCGTCTCGCCGTGGTGACGGCCACGCCGATTTGTCCTACGTCTACGCGGCAGCCGAGGAAATCGCCGACGCCATGAACGGCTATACCGTGGTGGTGACCAAGTCCACCGTGCCGGTGGGCACCGGCGACGAGGTCGAGGCGATCATCAAGAAGCGTCGTCCCGACGCCGAGTTCGATGTGGTGTCGAACCCGGAATTCCTGCGCGAAGGCTCGGCCATCAACGACTTCATGCGGCCCGACCGCGTGGTCATCGGCACCGAATCGGAAAAGGCCCGCGCGGTGATGAAGCAGCTCTATCGGGTGCTCTACCTGATCGAGACGCCCATCGTCTTCACCTCGCGCCGCACCTCCGAGCTGATCAAGTACGCCGGCAATACCTTCCTGGCCACCAAGATCACCTTCATCAACGAGATCGCCGATCTGTGCGAGAAGGTGGGCGCCAACGTCCACGACGTGGCCAAGGGCATCGGCCTGGACGGCCGCATCGGGAAGAAGTTCCTGCATGCCGGCCCGGGTTACGGTGGCTCGTGCTTCCCCAAGGATACCCTGGCCCTGGTGAAGACCGCCCGCGACTTCGGCGCGCCCATCCGCGTCGTCGAGACCGTGGTGGCCGTCAACGACGAGCGCAAGAAGAAGATGGCCGACAAGGTCATCGCCGCCTGCGGCGGTTCGGTGAAGGGCAAGACCGTGGCCGTGCTCGGCCTGACCTTCAAGCCCAACACCGACGACATGCGTGACAGCCCCTCGCTGGACATCGTTCCGGCCCTGGTGGAAGCCGGCGCCATCGTGCGCGCCTTCGACCCCGAGGGCATGCACGAGGCCAAGAAGCTGCTCCCCGACATCCAGTACGTCGAGGACGCTCATGCCGCTCTGGCCGGCGCCGACTGCCTGGCGATCATCACCGAGTGGAACGAGTTCCGCGCGCTGGATCTTGACCGCGTCAAGTCGCTGCTGGCCAAGCCGGTGGTGGTCGACCTGCGCAACGTCTGGGACCCGGCCGAAATGCGTGCCGCCGGTTTCACCTACGTGAGCATCGGTCGCCCGTAAGGACGCCTGTAACGAAGAAGGCCCTCCGGTTTCGCCGGAGGGCCTTTTTTGTTGGCTTTATGTCGGCAGGCCAATGAATTGACCTGCCGTGTTGCCCCTTGCCGGGCACTCGCATCCGCTCGCTTGTGGGCGGAGCCCACCCGTCACTTCGTGCCGGGCCGCCCTTTGGGCGTCGTTTGCCCCCTGGGGGCGGCACGGCCGCCGCCGCAATGGCGGCTGGATACCGGCCAACGAGGCAAAACAGGTTGGCCGATATTACTTGTTCGCGGACACGCTGAGGCGCATGACGTTGGCGAGGGTATCGGGATCGCCCGACTGCGCCGCCAGTTGGAACAGGGGCATGGGCTGTTCCGGTTCGGCCTTCAGCGACAGCGACCGGGGCGAGGTCAGGAAGGCGAGCGCGCTGTCCAGGGCTTGGCGGCCCAGCGGCGACAAGGTGGTCGAGTTGCCTTGGGCAGTCAGGCCGGCGACCAATTGTTCGCGCAACGAGCCTTCGTCGGTGCCCTGCT
>DATJKV010000551.1:0-2459 GCA_035491155.1 Magnetospirillum sp.
GATCCACGAGCGTGTCTCCAGCAGGCGCAGGGTAACGTAGGACAGGAACAGGTAGGGATGGTCGTCGCCGCCTTTCGCCACCCCCTTCAGCACGTCGCCGAAGCACTTGGGCACCGCCGGCTTGGTCGCCATGAACTTGCGGGCGCGGACCACGCCCTCTTCCCACCTGCGCGACAGCAAATCGCGACGGGCCTTGCCCTCCTCGCCAGTGGCGGTCGCCTGGAGCGTGCCGATACGGTCGATGGAGGAGAACAGCAGGGTGCCCTTGTCGCCGAATCGCTTCATCTCGGCGGCGCTGTGCAGCAATTCGCTGGGGCTGACCACGGCCTCGTCCAGATACTTGCGCAGCAGCCGGCCCATGGTGAGGCGGGCGTCCAGCGCATAGAAGTCGTTCAGTTCGCGGCAGACCGGGGCTTCCTTGACCGGCGACAGCGAGAGATCGGGACCGCCCGATTTGGGCGTCGCCGTCTTCTCCTGGATGACGGTCTCTTTGTGCAGGCCATCGGCGCCGCGGCGATCGCGCACCACCCGCACCGCCGAGTGATTGCCCTTTTGCAGCAGGTTGTCGGCGAATGCCTTGGCCTTGGCCTCGTCGGTCGCGAACTCGGCCACCACCCAGTGCTTGTCGGTGAAAACCTGGATCTCGAAGGAAATGTTGGGCGGCGTCATGCGGGAACTCCCGCCTTGAGCTGCGTCATCCGCCGCTCCGCTTCGGCCACGCCCTCAGGCCCCAGCCGCGTCGCCAACTGGGCCAGCCCCCACCGGGCCGACGCGAGCACCGCCTTGTCTCCCGAAGCCACCGCCGCCGACAGCCAGACATGGGCCTCGACGTCGTCACGCACGATGCCCTGTCCGGTCGCACAAAGAATGCCCAGGTTGTAGCAGGCCAGCGCATGGCCTTGGGAGGCGGCGGCGCGGAACAGGCGCACCGCTTCCGCCTCGTCGTGGGCGACACCCTCGCCGACCAAATGCATCAGACCGAGATCGTACTGCGCCTGGGGCGAACCTCCCGCCGCCGCCTTGCGGCACCAATCCAGTGCCACCTTGCGGTCCTTGCGCACGCCGTCACCCAGCTCATGCAGCACCGACAGATGGTACTGGGCCCGCGGCTCGCCGGCCTGAGCCGCCTCGCGCAGCCAATGAACGGCAGCGGCGCTGTCCTTGGGGACACCCAAGCCGGCTGACAGCATCAGGGCGAAATTGAATTGGGCCAACGCCAAGCCCTGCTCGGCGGCGCGCAGGCAGAAATGGGCGGCCTCGGCCAGGTCGGCCTCACCGCCCCGTCCCTGGCGCAGCATGTTGGCCAGATTGAACTGTGCCTCGGCTTCCCCCCTCTCGGCGGCCTGACGATAATAGGCCACCGCCTGGCTATCGTCCTGGCCGACGCCATGACCGGCCTCGTACAAGGTGCCCAGGGCGAAAAGCGCGCCGGTATCACCGCCGGCTGCCGCCTTACGGAACCATTGCGCCGCCACCTTCGGGTCGGCCTGACAGCCGCGCCCGGCACGGATCATGTTGCCCAAGTTGTACTGGGCGGCAGCATCGCCAGCCTGGGCGGCGGCCAGATACCAGCGCATGGCCTCGGCGTCGCTCTGCTTCACCCCCAGGCCCAGGTCATACATCACCGCCAGCGAGTACTGGCCGCGCGGATCACTCGCCTTGGCCGCCATGCCGTACCAGCGTGCCGCCTCGGATGCATCCTCGGGCACGCCGGCGCCCAAGCGGTAGACGTCGCCCACAGCCACTTGCGCCGCCGCGTCGCCGCCGGCGGCGGCACGCTTGAGCTCCTCCACGTCCTCGTCCGGCTCGTCCTCGTAC
The DNA here is from genome assembly GCA_035491155.1 of Magnetospirillum sp. Taxonomy (GTDB): domain Bacteria; phylum Pseudomonadota; class Alphaproteobacteria; order Rhodospirillales; family Magnetospirillaceae; genus Magnetospirillum. The sequence continues at coordinate 1,819 of DATJKV010000551.1, forward strand.
AGCGGATCCGGGTCGGGCTCGGGCGCGGTCAGCGGCATGTCTACACCACCGTCGCCTTCCCGCCCCTCGGCCGGCTTCAGGCTGTCGAGCAATTCCTCCAGGCTCTGCTGGCGCTTGGGCTGGGGATCGTCTTCGGGCGACGGAGCGACGTCCACCCCCTGCGCCTCCAGCAGCTTCAGCGACGCCTTGGCCTGGCTGTGCCCCTGAGCCGCGGCGCGGTTGAGCCACCGCACCGCCTCCTTGACATCGCGGGAGACGCCTTTCAGGCCCAGCCGGTAGGTTTCACCCAGGTTGAACTGTGCCATGGCCTCGCCGGCCTCAGCCGACTGCCGGTACAGCGCCACCAATTCGGGTTCGCGCGCCATCGCCTATCCGCCCCCTGACCAAACAGGCAGTCAGGATGCCATAGAATCCCCCGGTTCGCGAGTCAGCGGCAGGGCAGAATGAGGGTAAAGCGCGACCCCTTGCCGGGCTGTGAGAGCAGCTCGACGCGCCCCCCCAGCAACCCGGCCAGGCGGCGTACGATGGCCAAGCCCAGTCCCAAGCCCTGGGCGCGGTCGCGGGCGGCGTTGTGAACCTGGTGGAACTCCTCGAACACCTCTTCCTGGTGCTCGGGGCCGATGCCGATGCCGGTGTCCACC
>DATJKV010000552.1:0-4923 GCA_035491155.1 Magnetospirillum sp.
GCGCACGCGCATGACCTGCCCGGCGGCATCATAGCCGGCTGCGGCGATGCAGGACGAAGTCCTCGGTGCCATGGGGATGTCTCCACTCATGCCGAGCAAACAAACCCTCCGGGCGACGAGTTCCGATCAGCACCACCGCGCGGTGATGAACGCCTCCATGTGGAAGGCGGCGTGATCCGGCACATAGGCGTAGGCCTGGCCCAGCGGACAGGCATGGCGCGATAGGCAACCGATGCGGCGGCACTCCCCGCCGGCCTCCAGATGCGCCCTGCATTTAGGCACGTCATAAGGCGCCGCCGCGCCCACCGGGCAGCCGGCGATGCAGGGCTTGTCCGTGCAGGTTTCGCACGGGTTGGGCAGGGCGGCGCGGGGCGGCAGGTCAATGGCGGCGTCGAAGTTCAGCGCGCCACGGTAGGAATGCCACAGCCCGAACTCGGGATGCACCAGCACCCCCATGGGTGAGGGATAGACCGGCTCGGCCGCCATGGCCCAGCGCTGGAACGGCAGGAAGGGCGGGCCGTCCTGAGGCATCAGCGCGGTGGCGCCGAACTCTTCCGCCAGCTCGGCCATCACCCGGCGCGACCACGAATCCAGTGGATCACGCTCATCGCGGCGGCCGGCCAGGAAATGGGGCCAGAAGGCCGACCCGGCAGTACCCACCAGCACGATCCCATCGACGCCACCGCGGGCCATCAGGCCGTGGCGAGAGAGAGATTCCTGAATGGCTTGATAATTCCCTCTCCCGCCCTGCGGGAGAGGGAGGGGCCCAGCCGCAGGCTGGGAGGGTGAGGGAGCCAAGGAGCACGGAGTCTTCGGCTCCCTCACCCGGCCCTTCGGGCCACCCTCTCCCGCTGGACGGGAGAGGGAATTGAGGATGGCGTCGCCGACACTGGCGAGATGATGGAGAATTTCATCGTTGGTGAAGCGCAATACCCGCCAGCCTTGGGCTGCGAGGACTGTGTCCCGCACACCGTCATCCACATGCTGACCGCCATCAGCCTCGACCGCCAGCTTGGCCTCGACGCAGGCGAAGTCGAGGACGTAACGGTCCACCGGATATTGCCGACGGAACTTGAAACCCGCCAATTGACGGTTGCGCAAGACCGACCACAGACGCTTTTCCGCCCCGGTCTGGGTGCGGCGCAATTGGCGTGCCTTGGAGGAAAACATGGAATCCGTGGCTCCCTCACCCTCCCGCTTCGCGGGTCCCTCCCTCTCCCGCACGCGGGAGAGGGTGCCTAAGCGTAGCGAAGGCGGGTGAGGGAGCCAAGGACTCCGAAGTCAGTCCGCCTTGATCAGCGTGCCGACGCCGTGGGGCGTGAACAGTTCCAGCAGCACTGCGTGGGGAACGCGGCCGTCCAGGATGACGGCGGCGTCGACGCCCTGGCTCACCGCGTCCAGGCAGGTCTCCACCTTGGGGATCATGCCGCCCGAGATGGTGCCGTCGGCGATATAGCCCTGCACCTGCGAAGCGGTCATTTCCGGGATCAGGTTGCCGGCCTTGTCCAGCACGCCGGCCACGTCGGTCAGCATGAGCAGGCGGCGGGCGCCGGTGGCGGCGGCGACGGCGCCGGCGGCGGTGTCGGCGTTGATGTTGTAGGTCTCGCCGGAACCGCCCATGCCCACGGGGGCGATCACCGGAATCACATCGGTCTCGCGGAAGAAATCCAGGATGTGTGGGGTGATCTCGGCCGGCTCGCCCACATAACCCAGGTCCAGGATCTTCTCGATGTTGGAATCCGGGTCCTTCTTGGTGCGGCGCAGCTTGCGGGCGCGGATCAGGTGGCCGTCCTTGCCCGACAGGCCGACGGCGAAGCCGCCGGCTTCGTTGATGGCCGAGACGATCTGCTTGTTGATCTTGCCCGACAGGATCATCTCCACCACCTCGACGGTGGCCTCGTCGGTGAAACGCAGGCCGTCGACGCGCGGGGTGTTGATGTTGAGGCGCTTCAGCATCTGGTCGATCTGCGGGCCGCCGCCGTGCACCACCACCGGGTTGATGCCCACCTGCTTCAGCAGCACGATGTCGCGGGCGAACAGGCGGAACAGGTCGTCCGATTCCATGGCGTGGCCGCCGAACTTGATGACCAGCGTCTCGTCCGAGAACTGGCGCATGAACGGCAGCGCCTCGGACAGGGTCTTGGCGCGGTCCAGCCAGGAGGCGCGGTCGCTGATGATGTCGGGCGTGTCGCTCATGGAGATCACTCCGGGTTTGCCAATTGCAGAATTTCGGCTCGCAGCTCGGGGATGCCAAGACCCTTTTCCGAGCTGGTGAGGATGAGGGTGGGATGGGCGGCCACGCGCTTGACGATTTCCTCGCGCGTGCGCGCCTCGACCGCCGCTGCCTCGGTGGCGTTGAGCTTGTCGATCTTGGTCAGGACGATCTGATAGACCACGGCCGCCTTGTCCAACATGGTCATGATCTCGCGGTCCACGTCCTTGAGGCCATGGCGCGAATCCACCAGCATCATGCAGCGCCTAAGCGTCGGCCGGCCGCGCAGGTAGCCGTTCACCAGCCGCTTCCACGCATCCACCTTGTCCTTCGGCGCCTTGGCGAAGCCATAGCCCGGCATGTCCACCAGAATCAGGCGGCCGGAGACGTCGAAGTAGTTCAGTTCCTGGGTGCGGCCCGGGGTGTTGGAAGTGCGCGCCACCGTCGAGCGGCCGCATAGCGCGTTGATCAGCGACGACTTGCCCACGTTGGAGCGGCCGGCGAAGGCGATCTCGGGCAACGAGATGGGCGGCAGCCCGTCCAGCGCGGCGACGCCGCGCATGAACGTCACCTCGCGGGCGAACAGCAGGCGGCCGGCCTCGATCAGCTCCTGATCGGTGGGGCCGGCCGCCGCTTCGTCATGCGGGTTCCCGCTCAGGACTTGGCTCCCGCCTTACGCATGATCACCCATTGCTGGAGGATCGACAGCGTGTTGGACCAGGCCCAGTAGATCACCAGACCAGCGGCGAAATTGGCCAGCAGGAAGGTGAAGACGATGGGCAGGAAACTCATCATCTTGGCCTGCACCGGGTCGGCCGGCTGCGGGTTCAGCTTCTGCTGCAGGAACATGGTCACGCCCATGATCAGCGGCCACACGCCCAGGTGCAGGAACGACGGCAGGGCGTGGACGGCATCCCACGGGATCAGGCCGAACAGGTTGAAGAGCGTGGTCGGATCGGGAGCCGAGAGGTCGTGGATCCAACCGTAGAACGGCGCGTGGCGCATCTCGATGGTGACGAACAGCACCTTGTACAGCGCGAAGAACACGGGGATCTGCACCACCATGGGCAGGCAGCCCGACACCGGGTTGACCTTCTCGCGCTTGTACAGCGCCATCATCTCCTGCTGGAGACGGACCTTGTCCTCGCCGAAGCGATCCTGCAGCTTCTTCATCTCCGGCTGGATCGTCTTCATCTTGGACATGGAGACGTAGGACTTGTTGGCCAGCGGGAACATGGCCGCCTTGATCAGCACGGTCAGCGCCAGGATGGCCAGGCCCATGTTGCCCAGCGCGTTGTGCAGCATCTGCAGCAGGTAGAAGAACGGCTTGGTCAGGAACCAGAACCAGCCGAAGTCGATGGCATAGGCGAACTTGTCGATGCCCAGCTTCTCGCCGTAGGCGTCCAGCAGGTTCACCTGCTTGGCGCCGGCGAACATGTGGAAATCGGTTTCCACGGCGGCATTGGGCGCCACCGTGACGGGGGTGCCGGTGAAGTCCACCTGATAGTGATCGGTATTGTCGCGGTTCTGGTGGACGAAGCGGCCGGTAACCTCGGCCTTCTGGTCGGGGATCAGCGCGGTCAGCCAGTACTTGTCGGTGATGCCGGCCCAGCCGCCCACCGACTTCTCGCGCACGGTGCCTTCCTTCTTGAGGTCGGCGTACTTCATCTCCTTCAGGGTGCCGTCCAGCACGCCCAAGGGGCCTTCGTGCAGGATGTACATGCCGGCGGTGGGCGGCGTGCCGGTGCGGGCGATCAGCCCGTAGGGATGCAGGGTGACCGGCTTGCCGCCGTAGTTCTCGACCCGCTGCTGGACCGAGAACATATAGTTCTCGTCCACCGTGAAGGTGCGGACGAAGCGCAGGCCGTCACCGTTGTCCCAGGTCAGCACCACGCGGCCGCCGGGGGTCAGTTCGCTGGTGCCGGGAGCAGCGGTCCACACGGCATCGGGACCCGGCACCTTGACGGCGCCGTCGGCGGGCACCCAGCCGAACTCGGCATAATAGGGATTGGCGCTGCCGGCGGGCGACAGCAGCACGATGGCCGGGCTGTTGGGGTCGGTGGTCTCGCGGTACTCGGTCAGCGTCAGGTCGTCCAGGCGGGCGCCCTGCAGCGCCACCGAGCCCTGCAGCCTGGGCGTGCGCAGCGGGATGCGGCGGCTGGATTCCAGCGCGGCCGAGCGGGCCTCGGCCGGGGTGGGCGCGGCGGCGGAAGCGCGGCCTTCCGGCGCCGGCGGAGCCGAGTGGTCCGGAGCCGGGCTGCTGGCGGCCGGGGTCTGGTTCGCCGGGGTGGGCGCCGGGGCCTTGGGGAACAGCCACTGGAACCCGAACAGGATCAGGACCGAGAGGACGATGGCGATGAGAAGATTGCGCTGTTCGTTCATGACATCCTAATCCGGGTGCCGGGATGGCGCCGAGGCGCGTTCGGCCGTGAACTTCTTCTTCGGCTCGGGGACCGGATCCCAGCCCCCCTCATGCCAGGGATGACAGCGGCACACCCGCTTGACCGCAAGCCAGCCGCCGCGCGCCGCTCCGTGCCGGGTCACCGCCTCCAGCGCGTAGGCCGAGCAGGACGGCGAGTAACGGCAGGCCGGCGGCAGGATGGGCGAGATCAGCACCTGGTAACCGCGGATCAGTGCGCGTAAGACCAGGCCTGCCAAGCTCATGGTGCTTTCGTCTCCCTGGCGGAGCAATCGGCATCCGACCGCAAGCC
>DATJKV010000553.1:0-1811 GCA_035491155.1 Magnetospirillum sp.
CGGACTGTAGAAGGTTTGCCCCCCGAGTCAAGGCGGGCGAACGAAGGCCTACCCCCGCACAAGGCGAATCATCGTCGCCTCGGGCCGGGTGTTGAAGCGCACCGCCGGGGCGCCCGAGCCGGTACCCGCCGAGGTGTAGCCTTGCAGGCGACCGTGGCGCCAGACGCCGACGGCCAGACGGCGATGTCGGTCCAGCGCCGTGAGGATGGGACGGCCGCCGGGCAATGCGATCTGGCCGGCATGGGTGTGGCCCGAGAGGTAAAGGGCATAGCCGGCGGCTTCGGCCACGTCCACCAGATCCACCGTGTGCACCAGGGCAATGCGGAAGCCCTCGGCATGGTCGGCAAGAACCTGGGGCGCCGCCGGGGTGTAGAACGCGTGGACGTCGTCGGTGCCCACCACAATGATGCGCCCGTCGCCGCGCGCCAGCGTCAGCCCTTCGTTGACAAGGACGCGGATGCCCAAGCCCTCCAGCACCTCCACCAGATCGGCGCTGTCGTGATTGCCGAGGACGGCCACGACACCATCGGCGGGCTTGAGCGCCGACGCCAACGGTGCCAGCAACTGGCCTATCTTGGCCGGCGGCGGCTTGGCGTGGCACTGGAAATCCCCGGTGATGGCGACCAGATCGCAGGCCAAACCGGCCAGCGCCTCGATCCATACCGCCGCCATGGCCGGGTTGGAGCCCACATGCAGGTCGGACAAATGGAGGATGCGATAGCCGTCGAAGGCCGGCGGCAAGTCAGGAAGGCGGAAGTCCACCTCGCGCACCCGCAGGTCCATGGCGTTGCGCCATCCGCGCCGGTGCAGACCCGTCAACCGCGCCGCCAGCCTAACGCCCAATTCGATGCCATGGGACAGAAGCCGGGGCGCCAGCCGTTCGCCAGCCGCGCTGCTGCGGCGCTGGTGACGGCGCAGGCGCTCTTCCAGGTGCAGCCGCTTCAACCGCCACTGCGAGCGGTGATGGGAATGGGTCACCCGGGACCTTCCAAAATGAGGCTCAGCCCAGCAGCCTCGCCAGCGCCTGCTCGACCTCGTCCGCCGGCAGGTCTGCCAGGCTGGGTCGGCGCAGGATGGTGACGCGGCCACGCGGAGCACACAAATTGGGGTCCGATTCGTGGGAGAACAACACCACCGACGGACAGCCGGCGGTGGCGATCAGGTGCATGGGGCCGGTGTCGTTGCCGATGGCGGCCAGGGCCTGGCGGCCCAGACCCAGCACGTCGATGAACTGGGTCTTGCCCAGCAGGCTGACCGAAGCGCCGCAGATGGTGCGAACGGTCTCGATCTCGGGCCGCTCGGCCTCGGTGCCCAGCAGCACGGGCGTAATCCCCCGCGCCGCCAGCCAGGCGGCGATCTCACCGAAATTCTCGGCCGCCCAGCGCTTGGCCGGGCGATGGGGGGCGCCGCCGGGGCAGATCAGGGCGAAGGGTTTGGGCAGCCCGAAGCGGCCCACGTCACCGTCGGCCCACGACAGATCGGGCGGCGGCACGACTTCGATGCCGGCCATGGCCAGCTGCTCGGCCTGACGCTCGAACGTGTGCATGTCGTCGCGGCCGGGGTTGGCATGCGGCAGCGAGCAGCCGGAGGCGATGCCCGACCAATCCACCTCGCCGCCCATCAGCCGGAAATACCAGCCCGACCGATCCGAGGTCTGCAGATCGTAGACCCGGTCGAAGCGCCCGGAAGCCAGCTTGCGCTTCAGCTTCAGCACCTTGGGCACCTGCCACATCTTGGGCTTTTCATCGACCCACACATGGTCGAACCACGCGGACGCGGCAGCCAGAGCGGCATAGGGCTTGGTGGTCAGC
>DATJKV010000554.1:0-4258 GCA_035491155.1 Magnetospirillum sp.
CTGCCATCGGGATGATGCAGCAGCAGCCCAGGCAACACTTCCAGCGGGGTCTTGGCATCCCTGCGCGCCACCACCACCACCCGGGTGGCGGCCTTGCCCTGCTTGGGCCACAGCGGAAACACCCGCACCTCACCCACCCGCAACGGATTGAGCGCGGCCAGGATATCACCCAGACGGTCGGCACGGTGGACGACAAACAGGCGACCCTTGGGCTTGAGGAAACGCACCGCCTGGGCCAGCCACTCGGCCAGTTCCACCTCCTCCATGTGGCCGATGGCCTTGCTCTCGGCCTGGGGAGGGCGAATGGTGCCGGGCTCGTACCAGGGCGGGTTGGTGATGACGTGGTCGAAGTGGTGGTAAGGCGCCTCGGCCGGCGGCTCGGTCAGGCAGCCTTCGATCACCCGGAAGCGCTCGGCAAAACCGTTGGCGGCGGCATTGGTCCGCGCCAATTCCGCCAGCTCCGGCTGCAATTCCAGCCCGACCACCGACACCCCCTCCAGCCGCGCCATCAGGCACAGCGAGGCGGTTCCCACGCCGCAGCCCAGGTCCAGCACCTTGTCCCCCAACCGGGCGGGCACGGCGGCCGCCAGGAACATGGGGTCCGAACCGGCACGATAGCCGTTTACCGGTTGGCGGATGACCAGACGGCCGCCGAGAAAATGGTCCTCAGAGGTCGATAAAGGCTCGTCCGACGGCATTCCGCACCCCAAACATGGCAAAGTTGATGGATGTAAGCTTGACCGGCTTTCCGTCGCAACACTATGTTCGTGCGCGCGGACGGGGGACAGTTCCGCATCGAAGGAGTGGGCGAAATTGGCGATTGTGGTCAGCCTGGAAGACGAACGGGGCAAGAAGGCCAAGAGCTTCGACACCTTGGTGTCCCTGGTCAAGGATGACCTGGATAAGGTCAACCGCCAGATTATCGAGCGCATGCACAGCCCGGTCGAGTTGATCCCCCAGCTGGCCGGCCATATCATCGCCTCGGGCGGCAAGCGGCTGCGGCCGGTGCTGACGCTGGCCTCGGCCCGCCTGGCCGGCCACAAGGGCGACCGCCACATCAAGCTGGCCGCCTGCGTCGAATTCATCCACACCGCCACCTTGCTGCATGACGACGTGGTCGACGAGTCCGAGCTGCGCCGCGGCCAGGCCTCGGCCAATGCCCTGTTCGGCAACAAGCCCAGCGTGCTGGTGGGCGACTTCCTGTTCTCGCGTTCGTTCGAGTTGATGGTCGAGGACGGGTCGCTGTCCGTTCTGGCGATCCTCTCACGCGCCTCCTCGGTGATCGCCGAGGGCGAGGTGCTGCAGTTGATCACCGCCAACGACACCGAAACCAACGAGGATGCCTATCTCGAGGTCATCCGCTCGAAGACCGCCGCCTTGTTCGCCGCCGCCTGCCGCATCGGCGCGGTGGTGGCCGACCGCCCCAAGGTCGAGGAAGAAGCGCTGGATTCCTATGGCCTGAATCTGGGCATTGCCTTCCAGCTGATCGATGACGTGCTGGACTATTCAGCCAAGCAGGCGGTGCTGGGCAAGACTGTGGGCGACGATTTCCGCGAGGGCAAGATCACCCTGCCCATCATCCTGGCTTTCCGCCGCGGCGACGACGAGGAGCGCGAGTTCTGGCGCCGCACGGTGGAGCGTCTGGAACAGCAGGACGGTGATCTGGAGCGCGCCATCGCCCTGATGGAGAGGCACGGGTCGCTGGCCGACACCGTGGCGCGGGCTCGCCATTACGGCGAAGTGGCCCGCGACGCCTTGGGGATCTTCCCCGACAGCCCGATCAAGCAGGCGATGATCGACGTCATCGATTTCTGCATCGACCGGGCATACTAGGGTCGTTCAATAGGGCTTTGACCCTGGGACAAGGCGGGGCTTAGCCCCGCCTGCCAATCTCGTGCCGCTCAAGGCGGTCGCAGATCAGCCGCATGGAATTGCGGATTTCGGGATGGTACTCGGCCAAGGCCCCGGCGAGGAGTCGGGCGCGGGCGCGGTCGAATGGATGCCCATTGGCTTCAGCTTCCAGCAGCTCCGACAGCTGGTGCATTTCATGCAGGCGGTAGTCCATAACGGCAAACTCCCTGGTTCCGTCAGGGAAGATGTGACTCCGGGTAAAGCGTGGTGCAACGGACGCTTTCGTTACAACCACCTTCTGCCGTTCATACCCATACACCAGATATGGCGTTTGTCTCGTCATGGCCGGACCTGATCCGGCCATCCACGTGGCGATACCTAGCCCCCTATTCCAGCGTACATTCCTTGTGGGTGGACGTGGATGCCCGGGTCAAGCCCGGGCATGACGGGCAATCAATATATAGTAGACGCTTGTCTCAAGCGGATAGGCAGGGTCAAGCGTTTGCCGTCCCAACGTTCCAGATGTCGCGGGCGTACTCGGCCACCGTGCGGTCGGACGAGAACTTGCCCATGCGGGCTACATTCAGGATGGCCTTTGTGGTCCACAGGTCCTGATTGCGATAGAGCTGGTCCACCCGCTCCTGCGCCGCCATGTAGAGCGGATAATCGGCGGTGAGCAAATAGTGGTCGCCGTTGGTCAGCGTATCCACCAGCGGCCGGAAGCGATCGGTCTGGTCGGGCGAGAAATAGCCGTTACCGATCATTTCCAGCGCCTTCTTCAGTTCCTCATTGGCATTGATGGCGCACCACGGGTCGTAGCCGTCGCTGCGCCGGCGGGCCACCTCCTTGGCGGTAAGGCCGAACAGGAACATGTTCTCCTCGCCCACCTCCTCGCAGATTTCCACGTTGGCGCCGTCCCAGGTGCCGATGGTGAGCGCGCCGTTCATGCTCATCTTCATATTGCCGGTGCCCGACGCCTCGGTGCCGGCGGTGGAAATCTGTTCCGACAGCTCGGCCGCCGGCATCACCAGCTCAGCGGTGGAAACGTTGTAGTTGGGCACGAACACCAACTTCAGCTTGTCGCCCACCAGCGGATCGTTGTTGACCACGTCGGCCACGTCGTTGATCAGCTTGATGACCAGCTTGGCGATGGTGTAGCCCGGCGCCGCCTTGCCGCCGATGATGACGGTGCGCGGCACCACGTCCACGGTCGGATTGGCACGGATGCGGTTGTAGCGCGTCACCACGTGCAGCACGTTCAGCAGCTGGCGCTTGTACTCGTGGATGCGCTTGATCTGAACGTCGAACAGCGAATCCACCGAGATATCGATGCCCAGCCGCATGCCGATGATCTGGGCCAGGTGACGCTTGTTGGCGCGCTTGACCGCGGCGAACTGGACGTGGAATGCCTTGTCGTCGACGAACTTCTCCAGCCCCTTCAGGCGGTCCAGGTGGGTCACCCAACCCTCGCCCACGGCCTTGGTGATCAGGCCTGACAAAGCCGGATTGGCGGCCAGCAGCCAGCGGCGCGGCGTGACGCCGTTGGTCTTGTTGTTGATCTTGCCCGGCGTCAGGTGCTCGAAATCCGAGAAGATGGTGGACTTCATCAGGCCGGTGTGGATGGCGGCCACGCCGTTCACCTTGTGGCTACCCACCACGGCCAGGTGAGCCATGCGCACCCGGCGCTCGCCTTCCTCGCCCACCAGCGACACCCGGCTCAACAGCTCGGAATCGCCGGGGTGACGATGCCGCACGCCTTGCAGGAATTCGTGGTTGATCTGGTAGATGATCTCCAGGTGGCGCGGCAGGATGCGCTCGAACATCTCCACCGGCCAGGTTTCCAGCGCCTCGGGCAGCAGGGTGTGGTTGGTGTAGGCGCAGCAGCGCCGGGTCAGGTCCCAGGCCCGACACCACTCGATCTGATGCTCGTCCACCAGCACCCGCTGCAGCTCGGCCACCACCAGAGCCGGGTGGGTGTCGTTCAACTGCATCGCCACCTTGTCGGGAAGCTTGTCCCAGTCGCTGTGCGCCTTGCGGAAGCGGGCCAGGATGTCCTGGATGGACGCGGCGACGAAGAAATATTCCTGCTTGAAGCGCAGTTCCTTGCCGCGCGCGGTGCTGTCCGACGGGTACAGCACCTTGGTCAGGGTCTCGGACTCGTTCTTGTCGCGCACGGCCTCGATGTAGTTGCCGGCATTGAAGTACTTCAGGTCGAACTCGCGGGTGGACTTGGCCGACCACAGCCGCAGGTGGTTGACGGTGATGCCGCCATAGCCGGGCACCGGCACGTCATAGGCCATGGCCATGACTTCCTCGGCGTCCATCCACTGGGCACGGGTCTGACCCAGCACGTCCTTGTAGTGCACCACGCGTCCGCCGAAGCGCACCGGGTAGATCACGCCCGGGC
>DATJKV010000555.1:0-1606 GCA_035491155.1 Magnetospirillum sp.
GGCCTGGACCTTGAACACGAAGCCGGACACCTTCTCCTCGGTGGGCTCGACCAGGCGGGTACTGGTCTTGCGCGCCAGCGGGCTGGGCGCCAGCTTGCCGACGCCGCGCAGCAGCTCGGCGACGCCGAAGGTCTTCAGGGCCGAGCCGAAGAACACCGGGGTCAGGTGGCCGGCGCGGAAGCTTTCCAGATCGAATTCCGGATAGCCGCCGCGCACCAGCTCCACTTCCTCACGCAGGCGTTCGGCCGCCGCCGCGCCCACGGCCTCGTCCAGCTTGGGGCTGTCCAGCGGCGCGTCCACCGCCACCTCGGCGATGTGGTCGCCACGGCCGGGGTCGAACATGATGACGCGGTCGTTGACCAGATCGTAAACGCCCTTGAGGTCGCGGCCCATGCCGATGGGCCAGGTGACCGGCGCCACGTCCAGTGCCAGCGTCTTCTCCACCTCGTCCAGCAGGTCGATGGGCTCGCGGCCCTCGCGATCCACCTTGTTGATGAAGGTGACGATGGGTACGTCGCGCATGCGGCAGACCTCGAACAGCTTCAAGGTCTGGGTCTCGATGCCCTTGGCGGCGTCCAACACCATCACCGCCGAATCCACGGCGGTCAGCGTGCGGTAGGTGTCTTCCGAGAAGTCCTCGTGGCCGGGCGTGTCGAGCAGGTTGTAGGTTAGGCCCTCGTGCTCGAACGTCATCACCGAGGCCGACACCGAGATGCCGCGCTCCTTCTCGATGGCCATCCAGTCCGACCGGGTGCGGCGCTGCTCGCCACGGGCGCGCACGGCACCGGCCATCTGGATGGCGCCGCCGAACATCAGCAGCTTTTCCGTCAAGGTGGTCTTGCCGGCGTCCGGGTGGGAGATGATGGCGAAGGTGCGCCGAAGCGCCAATTCTGATGCAAGGCTCATGGCGGCGGTTTTTCCCCGGATCGGCTATAAAATCAAGCGAATAAAGGAGTGGCCGCCCCTAGCGAAGCGGAGTGTGAAAATCATGCTGACCATCCCCACCGACCTCGATCTCGACACCCGGCTGTACCAAGTGGCGCGCCGGTTGGGCAAAAAGCCCGAGGAATGCGCGCTGGCGGCCTTGAAGGCATGGATCGAGGATCACGAAGAAGCCCATGCCAATGCCCAGCGATTGGGGGGAGGCGACGGCGCAGCGCGGCTGCCGGGCGAATTCTACGACTAGCGCCTTCGGCCAAGCATTCCTGGCCGAACTTCGCCTTGTGGTCGCCATAATCCCGGCATATATCCCGACCAGACTCGACAGGGGCATGCCCGGAGGAAGGATGAAACGCGCAGCTTGGAAATGCGGAATCGCGGCCGTGGGGCTGGCTCTTGCGGCGTCGCCGGCGGCGGCGCAGATGTTCAACCCGACCACCTACACGCTGGCCAACGGCCTTCAGGTGGTGGTGGTCGAGAACCACCGGGCGCCCATCGTCACCCACATGGTGTGGTACCGGGTCGGCGCCGCCGATGAGCCGGCGGGCAAGAGCGGCATCGCTCACCTGTTGGAACACCTGATGTTCAAGGGCACGCCCAGCGTGCCGCCGGGTGAGTTCTCCAAGCTGGTGGCGCGGCTGGGCGGCCGCGACAATGCGTTCACCTC
>DATJKV010000556.1:0-6468 GCA_035491155.1 Magnetospirillum sp.
GGTCGCCTAGGCGCGAGAACACCAGCTTGTGCTCGTCGTCGGTGATGGAGACCTGGGGCGCACCGGCAGCGGCGGGCAGGGTGATGGAATAGCCCTTGGCCGGCACCACCGGCAGCGTCAGCCCCAGCGGCTTGGCCAGCAGTGGCGAATAGCTGCCGGCGGCCAGCACGAAGGCGTCGGCGGTCAGGGGCCCCTTGTCGGTGTCGGCCACGGCGATGCGGTCGCCATCGCTCACCAGCGCGCGGACGGTGATTCCATGGCGAAACTCCACCCCCTTTTCCGCCGCCAGGGCGGCCAGTCCTTGCGTGAACTTGAAGGCGTCGCCGCTTTCGTCGCCGGGGGTGAAGATGCCGCCGGCCAGTTGGTCCTGCACCGGGGCCAGCGCCGGCTCGATGGCGATGCACTCGGCCGGATTCTTGACCAGCCGCTCCAGGCCCCACTCGCTCATCAGCCCGGCTGCTTTGCAGGCATGCTTGAACTCCTCGGCGTCGCGATAGATGTGCAGGATGCCCTGGGTGCGCTGGTCGTATTGGATGCCGGTTTCCGCCCGCAACTCCTGTAGGCAGGCGCGGGAGTAGACGGCCACCCGCAGCGCCCGCTCCATGTTGACGGCGGTGCGCGGACCGGGGCAGTTGGCGAGGAAGCGCAGGGTCCACGACCACAGCGCCGGGTCCCAGCGGCGCCAGCGCAGCAGCAGTGGCGCATCCTCGCGTCCCAGCCACTTGACCACCTTTGGCAGCACCGACGGGTTGGCCCATGGCTCGGCGTGGCAGGGCGAGATCTGGCCGCCGTTGGCGAAGCTGGTTTCCATGCCGGCGGCCGGCTGGCGTTCCGCCACGATCACCTGGTGTCCGGCCTTGGCCAGATACCAGGCGGCAGCGGTGCCGACCACTCCGGCGCCGAGAACCAGCACCCTCACGATAGCCCTCCTCGTGCAAATCAAGGCCCATGGTCGTAGCGCAACCAACGCCCCCTCGCAATCCCTCGTGATGAGCAGGGGTGGGGAGCCGGGAAAGCGGGTTGAATTGCCGCCCAGGCGGCATACCCTGGAAGCAGGTTGGAGGAGGAGCGCGCTGATGGGGCCGGAAGTGCTCTCGGTCGCCGAGATGTATCGTGCCGATGCGCTGGCCATGGCCGGCGGCATCAAGGGCGAGCTGTTGATGGAGGCAGCCGGCCATGCCGTGGCGCGCGAGCTGCGGCGGCGTTTCAAGCCCTGCCGGGTCGCCATCCTGTGCGGTCCCGGCAACAATGGCGGCGATGGCTTCGTGGTGGCGCGGCTGCTGGAGCGCGCCGGCTATGCGGTGCGCCTTGCTTTGCTGGGCGATGTCGTCAACCTCAAGGGTGACGCTGCGCTGATGGCGGAGCGTTGGACCGGCGCGGTGGAGCCGCTGGGCCCGCATGTTCTGGGGCGCGCGGACGTGGTGGTGGACGCGCTGTTCGGCGCCGGGCTGGTGCGGCCGCTGTCGGGCGTCGCTGCAGAGATGGTGGCGCAGATCAAGGCGCGGGGCTTGCCTGTCGTCGCGGTTGACGTGCCCTCGGGCGTCGATGGCGACACCGGGGCCATCCTGGGCGATGCGCCCCACGCCCTGGTCACCGTGACCTTCTTCCGCAAGAAGCCCGGCCACCTGTTGCTGCCCGGCCGGCTGGCTTGCGGCGAGGTGGTGGTGGCCGATATCGGCATGCCCGCCTCGGTGCTGGGCGAGGTCGAGCCCTCCGTGGCCGAGAACGTCCCGGCGCTGTGGCGCTCCCGCTACCCCTGGCCGCAGGCCGAGGGCCACAAATATGCCCGCGGCCACCTGGTGGTGGTGGGTGGCGCCGCCATGACCGGCGCGGCGCGGCTGGCGGCGCATGCGGCCCGGCGGGTGGGGGCTGGGTTGGCGACCATCGCCGCGCCGCCCGAGGCGCTGGCGACCTACCGTGCCGGCGATCCCGGCACCATCGTCGCCTCGCTGGACGAATTCCACGCGCTGCTGGCCGACCCGCGCAAGAACGCGGTGGTGATGGGGCCCGGCGCCGGTACGGGCGAGGCCTTGCGCCAGCGCGTGCTGGCCGCCCTGAAGGCGGGCAAGGCGGCGGTGTTGGATGCCGATGGGCTGACCTCGTTCGCCGATGACCCGCGCGAGCTGTTCAAGGCGTTGTCGGCCAATGTGGTGCTCACCCCCCATGATGGCGAATTCGACCGCCTGTTCGGGGCATGCAAGGGCAGCCGCCTAGAGCGTGCCCGCCAGGCGGCGAGCCGGGCAGGGGCGGTGGTGCTGTTGAAGGGGGCAGACACTGTCATCGCCCACCCCGACGGCCGCGCGCTGATCAACGCCAATGCGCCGCCGACACTGGCCACTGCCGGCTCGGGCGACGTGCTGGCGGGGCTGATCGGCGGCCTGTTGGCCGCCGGCATGGACGCCTTCGACGCCGCCGCCGCCGCCGCCTGGCTGCACGGTGCCGCCGCCGCCGCGTTCGGGCCCGGCCTGATCGCCGAGGACATCGCCGAAATCCAGCCGAGCGTTCTCGCCACTTTGGCCGGAGCGTAATCCCAAGGTTCAGTTGCCGGTTGTTGCATGACCGGCGATTGTTCCACATCCTTCGGAGGATGCCCCATGGATGAAGGACGAGAGAGCATGACCCAAGCCGTCGGATCATCCCTGATCGCCCGCATCAAGGGCCTCGCCAAGTTGTGGCGCGATGTGGCCGGCGCCGCCAAGGGCGGCGAGACCCTGAGCTTCGCCCCCGATTTGCCGGACGACGACCTTGCCCGGCTGCGCAAACAGATGGCAGCCTGTCTGGAAGGCAAGGGCGGCGAGGTGTCGGCCCGCGCCCGTGCCGCCGCCCTTGGGCGCGAGTACCTGTCGCTGTCACGCGAGGGGCGCTGCCGTTTCCTGGAATTGATGGCGGGCACCTTCGGCCCCGACCGCGACGGGGTGGATTCCGCCACCCAGGCGCTGCTGGCCGCCGGCGATGACGAGGCCGCCCGCATCCGCGCCGAGGATGCGCTGCGTATAGCGTTGGAGCCGCCCTTTACCCGCCTGCTCACCCAGTTCAACGGCCTGCCAGAGGGCGTCAAGTTCCTGGTGGACCTGCGCGCGGAACTGGCCGGCATGATGAAGGGCGAGCCGCGCCTGACCGCGCTGGAGGCCGAGCTCAAGGCCCTGCTGTCGGCGTGGTTCGACGTGGGTTTCCTGGAACTTCAGCGCATCACCTGGCGTTCGCCGGCCTGCGTGCTGGAGAAGATCATGGCCTACGAGGCGGTGCATGCCATCCAGGGCTGGGGCGACCTCAAAAATCGCCTGGATTCAGACCGCCGCCTGTACGCCTTCTTCCACCCGCGCATGCCCGAGGAACCGCTGATCTTCGTCGAGGTGGCGCTGGTCAAGGGCATCGCCGGCAACGTCCACGAATTGCTGGACCCGCACGCCCCCGTGGGCGACCCCGAGGCCGCCGACACCGCCATCTTCTATTCCATCAACAACGCCCAGCGCGGCCTGAACGGCATCAGCTTCGGCAATTTCCTGATCAAGCGGGTGGTCGAGGAACTGTCGCGCGAGTTCAAGAAGCTGAAGACCTTCGCCACCCTGTCGCCCCTGCCCGGCTTCCGGCCGTGGCTGACGGAGGTGCTGGCCAAGGGGGAGCCCAACCTGCTGAATCCGGCCGAGCACCGCCAGTTGATCCAGCTGTCCAACGGCCAGGGTGCCAAGGGCAGCCTGAGGGCGTTGGTGGAGGACGGCGCCTGGGCCGATGATCCGCTTATCGGCGAAACCCTGAAGGGTCCGCTGACTCGCCTGGCCGCCCGCTACCTGGTGCAGGAAAAGAAGGGGGTGGACGGCCGCGCCATCGACCCGGTGGCACACTTCCACCTGTCCAACGGCGCCCGCGTGGAGCGCCTGAACTGGCTGGCGGACACCAGTTCCAAGGGCATGAGCCAGTCGCTCGGCCTGATGATCAACTACCTCTACAAGCTCGACGAGATCGAGGCCAACCACGAGGCCTATTCCGGCACCGGCAAGGTGGCGGTGTCGGGCGACATCAAGGCGATGCTGAAGGGGTAGGGGGTAAAAGCCCTCTCCCCGCCGTGCCGGAGGCACGCCTGCTCAAGAAGCAGGCTTCGCCAGCGGGATGGGAGAGGGTTTTTCTTAGCCCTCGCGGATTTCCCGCACGAAATCATCCACCTGCCGGTTCAGGCTGACGGAGTTCTGGGTCAGGCTTTCGGCCGAGCCCAGCACCTCGCGGGCGGCGTTGCCGGTCTCGAAGGCGGCGGCCGAGACGCGGGCGATGGTGCCGGTCACCTCCTGGGTGCCCAGCGCCGCCTGCTGGACGTTGCGGGCGATTTCCTGGGTGGCGGCGCCTTGCTCTTCCACGGCCGCGGCGATGGAGCCGGCGATCTGGTTGATCTCGCCGATGGTGGTGGCGATACCGCCGATGGCGCCCACGGCGTTGCGGGTGGCGCTCTGGACCGCGTTGATCTGGGTGGCGATGTCGTCAGTGGCGCGGGCGGTCTGGTTGGCCAGCGACTTCACCTCGTTGGCGACCACGGCGAAGCCCTTGCCCGCATCGCCCGCGCGCGCCGCCTCGATGGTGGCGTTCAGCGCCAGCAGGTTGGTCTGGCTGGCGATGTCGTTGATCAGCTTGACCACCTGGCCGATCTTGCCGGCGGCCTCGGCCAGGCTTTGCACGATCTCGTTGGTGCGGTCGGCCTCGTCCATGGCCGACGAGGCGATGGCGGCGGAGTGGGAGACCTGGCGGCTGATCTCGGTGATGGAGGACGACAGTTCCTCGGCGGCGGCGGCCACGGTCTGGATGTTGGTGGTAGCCTCCTCGGCGGCGGCGGCCACGGTGGTCGACTGCGCCGAGGTCTCTTCGGCGTTGGCCGACATGATGCGCGCACTGGCTTCCAACTGCGAGGCGGACGCGGCCAGTTGCGACACCACGCCCTGCACATTGCGCTCGAAGGCGTCGGCCTTGGCGCCCAGCTCGCGGGCGATGATGGCGGCCGTGTTGGTCTCGATATAGACCGAGGTGGCCAGATCCATGTCCAGGAACGCCGCCTTGTTCACCGCGGCGATCACCTGGGCCAGTTTTTCGGGCTTCTTGCGGTAAGCTTCCGCCGCCAGGGCGAACACCTTGTTGAGCACGAAGCAATAGCCGGCGGTGTACCAGCGGGGCTCGAGCCCGACGCGCTGGTGCACCTTGCCGATCTCGGTGACGTTGGCGAAGTAGGTGTCGTCGAACTTGCCGGCGAACACGCTGTCCAGCCAGTGGCGCTTCTGCATGGCGCGGGCATGGTCCATGCGCGCCGGCGAACCGAATATGGGAGCGATGGCGGTGGTGCTGCCGATGTGGCGGTAGAAGTCTTCCAGCAGGGAATCCACCTTCGGTGCAAGGATTTCGCGGAATTCCCGAAGGGTGCGGCAGGTTTCCTCATCGATCTGCAGGAATGACAGACGCCCCATACGGTCCAAATCCATGCCCGCCTCCGACACCTTAGAATTAAACTAAAGGAATATGGGCCTCCAAAAGGCGTATTTCAACAGCAATTCGCACATGCAGCATCGACCTCGTTTCGGTCTGTCCGCCGTTCTTCCCGATGGGGAGGGGGCTTACACCAAGGTATGGATAAAGCTATCTGGCGCCTTGGGCGGAAGGGCAGGGGGCGGCCTCGGCGAATTCGTCGCACAAAGCCTGTATCAGCGCGCGCGACTATGCTATAGACACCGGTTCCGGCGGGCCGGCCCCCCGGGTTTTCCATGCCAAGGCGTTGGAAAGCCTAGGAGTCGCGCACCTGCTCATGCGGGCGTGGTGGAACTGGTAGACACACTGGATTTAGGTTCCAGCGGCGCAAGCCATGGGGGTTCAAATCCCTTCGCCCGCACCAGACGCTCAGCTAAGGTTGCGCGCTTGGGGGCACCCGAACCGCCGGGTTATTGCAACGTATTGATTCGATTGGCGAAAGACTGATGCAGGTAACCGAGATCAATGCTGACGGCCTGAAGCGTGAGTTCAAGGTCGTCGTCCCCGCGGGGCAGCTTGAGGCGCGCACCGAGACCCGTCTGGCGGAGATCGCCCGCGAAGTGCGGCTGCCCGGCTTCCGGCCCGGCAAGGTGCCGATGAAGATCGTGCGCCAGAAGTACGGCGCCTCGATCATGGGCGAAGTGCTGGAGGCCGCGGTCAACGAAGGCACCGGCTCGGCGATCCAGGAAAAGGGCCTGAAGCCCGCCATGCAGCCGAAGGTCGAGATCACCTCGTACGCCGAGGGCAAGGACCTGGAGTTCACGGTGGCGCTGGAAGTGCTGCCGGAGATCACCGCCATGGACTTCGCCACCATCTCGCTGGAGCGCGAGAAGGCCGAGGCTCCCGAGGACGAGGTGGCCGACACCCTGAACCGCATCGCCGAGCGCCATGAGGGCTCCGAGACGGTCGAGCGCGCTTCCAAGGCCGGCGACATGGTCGTCATCGACTTCGTCGGCAAGAAGGACGGCG
>DATJKV010000557.1:0-9153 GCA_035491155.1 Magnetospirillum sp.
CCCCCCCCCCCCCCCCCCCCCCCCCCAACGTTTTCTTTGAATTCGCAACTCAAAGCCAACGGCGGCGCGGGTTTCGCCGCGCCGCTGCCCCAGCCGGCCCTTTGCGGGCCAACAGGTCATTTGTCATCGCCGGATCGGTCAAATACCTTTGATTTCGGGCGATACACGCACTACACCTAAGCCGCCTTTTGCAAGAGCCCCAAATCAAAGCCATGAGCAGCGACAGCGTTTCCCTGGACCAACTCCGCCGCAAGATCGACCGCATCGACGATCAGTTGCACGATTTGCTGATGGAGCGCGCCGGCCTGGTCGAACAGATCGCCGGAGCCAAGGCGCCCGGCGGCGTCGCGCTGCGCCCCGCCCGCGAAGCGCAGGTGCTGCGCCGCTTGGTTGGCCGTCATAATGGGAAGTTCCCCAAGGCCGCCCTGGTGCGCATCTGGCGCGAGATCATGGGGGCGCTGGTGGGGATGCAGGCGCCGTTCAGCATGGCCGTCTACCAGCCCAAGCGCGGCGCCGGCTATCTCGAACTGGCACGCAATCATTTCGGCGTGGTTTGGCCGCAGGTCACCCACCTGACCCCAGGCCACGTGGTGCGCATGGTGGCGGACGGCCAAGCCTCCGTCGGCGTGGTCCCGCTGCCCAGCCCGGCGGATCTCGAACCGTGGTGGCTGGCTCTGACTTCTGCGGCCGAGAACCTGCCGCGCGTGGTGGCCCGCCTGCCGATCCAGGTGCAGGAAACCGCCGCCGGCCGGCCCGAGCCGTTGGAGGCTTTCGTGGTCGCCTGCCGCGATCCCGAGGCGACCGGCGACGACCGCACCCTGGTGGCGGTGGAAACCGCCCCCGATGTCAGCCGCGACCGCCTGCGCGCGGCCTTTGCCGCCGCCAACCTGGACCTTGCCGCCGTAACCGCCACC
Source organism: Magnetospirillum sp. (assembly GCA_035491155.1). Lineage (GTDB taxonomy): Bacteria > Pseudomonadota > Alphaproteobacteria > Rhodospirillales > Magnetospirillaceae > Magnetospirillum. The sequence continues at coordinate 915 of DATJKV010000557.1, forward strand.
CACCGCTCGGATGGCGTCTGGCGCCATCTGGTCGAGCTATCCGGCCATGTGGTGGGTGACGACCCGCGCCTGGCCGAGCTGGAGCAGGCCAAGGATCCGGTCACCCATGTGAGCGTGATCGGCGGCTACGCCGTCCAATTGTCGGCCTGATTCCTTCTCAAGAAGCCCACCTCCCAAGGAGTTTCCTAGCGATGACCGCTCCTTCGCCCCGCCCCGGCATCATGGACATCAAGCCCTATGTGGGCGGCGAATCGGCTCTCGACGGCTTGGCCCGCGTGATCAAGCTGTCCTCCAATGAGGGTGCGCTGGGCCCCAGCCCCAAGGCCATGGCGGCGCTGGAAGCCATGTCGTCCGAAATGCACCGCTATCCCGATGGCGGCGCCACCCGCCTGCGCAAGGCCCTGGCCGCCCGCTGGGGCGTGGATGCCGACCGCATCGTCTGCGGCGCCGGCTCGGACGAGCTGCTGGGCCTGCTGGTCAAGGCCTATGCCGGCCCCGGCGACGAGGTGCTGTATTCGGCCCACGGCTTCCTGATGTATGCCATCGCCGCCAAGGCCTGCGGTGCCACCCCGGTGACCGCGCCCGAGACTGACCTGACCGCCAACGTGGACAATCTGCTGAAGGCGGTGACGCCGAAGACCAAGATCGTCTTCCTGGCCAATCCCAACAACCCCACCGGCACTTACCTGCCGGCCGAGGAGGTCAAGCGCCTGCGTGCGGGCTTGCGCGACGACATCCTGCTGGTGATCGACGCGGCCTATGCCGAGTTCGTCTCCAAGAACGACTACACCCCGGGCATCGAGCTGGTGGACGCAGGCCAGAACACCATCATGTGCCGCACCTTCTCGAAGATGTACGCCCTGGGCGGCATGCGCCTGGGCTGGGCCTACGGTCCGGCCAACATCATCGATGTGCTGAACCGCGTGCGCGGTCCCTTTAATGTCAGCTCGGCGTCCCTGGTGGCCGGCGAAGCGGCGCTGGAGGACACCGCCTTCGCCGAACTGTGCAAGAGCCACAATGACTACTGGCTGGCCTGGCTCAGCGCTGAGATCAAGAAGCTGGGCCTGAACCTCACCCCCAGCGTCGGCAACTTCGTGCTGGTGCAGTTCCCCAAGGAAGCCGGCAAGGACGCCGTCTCCGCCGACGCCTTCCTGCGTGCGCGGGGCATTATCGTCCGCGCCATGGGCGGTTACGGCCTGGGCGACTGGCTGCGCATCACCATCGGCACCGGCGAGGAGAACCAGGAGGTCGTCAAGGCCCTGGCCGAATTCCTCGCCCAGTGGAAGTAAACGTTTTTTGGCCCGTCATGCCCGGGCTTGACCCGGGCATCCATGGATCGCCGGGTCAAGCCCGGCGATGACGGTTCCGGGGTTCGAATGAAATGACTGCTACGCTCTTCGACACCGTCTGCTTTGCCGGCATCGGCCTGATCAACTCTTCGCTGGCCCGCGCCGTGCGCAAGCATGGCCTGGCGAAGCGGCTGGTCACCCTGGACAAGGATGCCGAGGCCTGCCGGGTTGCGCTGGAGCTGGGCGTCACCGACGAGGTGTATACCGAGGCGGCTCAGGCCATTCCCGGCGCCGATCTGGTGGTGCTGGGCACGCCGGTGGGCGCCATGGAGGCGGTGGGCCGCACCATCGCCCCCCATCTCAAGCCCGGCGCCATCGTCACCGACGTGGGCTCGGTGAAGACTGCGGTGATCCGCGACGTAGAGCCCTCGCTGCCCGAGGGTGTCGAGTTCGTCCCCGGCCATCCCATCGCCGGCACCGAGTTCTCGGGTCCCGCCGCCGGCTTTGCCGAGCTGTTCCAGGGGCGTTGGTGCATTCTTACCCCGCAGGCCCATACCCAGCCCGCGGCTACCGCCAAGGTGCGTGCGCTGTGGGAGGCGGTAGGGTCCACCGTCGAGGAGATGGACCCGCACCACCACGACCGCGTGCTGGCCGTCACCTCGCACCTGCCGCACCTGATCGCCTACACCATCGTCGGCACCGCCGACGATCTGGAAGGCCACATGCAGCAGGAGGTCATCAAGTTCTCGGCCTCGGGCTTTCGCGATTTCACTCGCATCGCCGCCTCGGATCCGATCATGTGGCGCGACATCTTCCTCAACAACAAGGACGCGGTGCTCGAGGTGATCCAGCGGTTCACCGAGGACCTCACCGCGTTGCAGCGGGCCATCCGCTGGGGCGAGGGCGAGGTGCTGGAAAACCACTTCAGCAAGACCCGCACCATCCGGCGCGCCATCATCGACGCCAAGCAGGACCGCTAAGGGGTTGCCCTAAAGCCTAGTTTAGACCCTCTCCGATTGACTCGGTGGGCGATCCCGGTGTCCCCTGTTTGTCTGCATTTTCAGGGGGGTAACATGGCCAACAACATCACTGGATTGGATCACGCCGTCATTGCCGTCCGCGATCTGGCCGGCGCTGCCGAGGTGTTCGAGCGGCTGGGCTTCGCGCTCACTCCGCTGGGGCACCACGCCGAGTGGGGCACCGCCAACCGCTGTGCCATGTTCGCCAGCGATTACATCGAGTTGCTGAGCGCCAAGGGTGCCGGGGCCGAGGCGGACAAGGTGCGCACGTTCACCTGCGCGCGCGAGGGTCTGATGAGCGTGTCGCTGGGCTCCAGCAACGGCGCCTCCTCGGCCGAGTCCTTGCGCACCGCCGGGCTGGACGTGCCCATGGCGCGCTCGCTCTCGCGCAAGCTGGAGGACGGCACCACACTGATGTTCTCCGAGCTGCCGCTGCCGGTCGCGGCCACCCCGGGGGTGCCCACCCGCATCGTCCAGCACATCACCGCCGAGCGCGTGCGCCATCCTCAATGGCTCGACCATCCCAATACCGCCGTGGGTATCGCTTCGGTCACCGCCATCGTCGACCAGCCGCCGGCCCTGACGCCCTCCTGGGACGTGGTGTTCGGCCCCCATTCGGCGGTGCTGACCGATGACACCGTCACCGTGCACACCGGCAAGGGGTTGATCTACCTGACCCGCCCCGAGGAGCTGACCCAGCTGCACCCCGAGGCCGAACTGGACGAGCTGCCGTCCGCCCCGGCGCTGGTGGCGCTGGCCGTCCGCGTTGCCGACACCGACCGTGCGGCGGCGGTGCTCAAGGCCAACCGGGTGGATTACAGCCGCGACCGCGAAGGCACCCTGCGCATTCCGCCGTCGGAAGCCTGCGGCGTCTTCATCGAGATGGTGGGGGCGCGATGATGCGGCCGTTCCGCCTGCTCTCGGTCCTGCTGCTCCTGGTGGTGGCGGGGCCTGTTTGGGCCAAGGACGGCGAGTCCCGCTTCGTCGGCCTGGACGACTTCCTCATCCACTACAAGAGCTGGGGCAAGGCGGGCGACCCGGCGGTGATCCTGATCCACGGCTTCACTCTGGACCAGTCGTTCTGGAGCCGCCAGGTGCCGGCGCTGGCCAAGGGCCACCGGGTGATCGCCCTGGATTCACCCGGTCATGGCGATTCGGGGGCACCGCGTGACATCGAATACACCATGGCGCTGTACGCCCGTGCGGTCGAGGCGGTGGCCAAGGATGCCGGCGTCACCCACGCCGCCCTGTTGGGCCATTCCATGGGCCTGCCGGTGATCCACACGGTGGCTCGCCGGGGCGTCCTGAAGGTGGACCGGGTGGTGTTCGTGGACGGCGCCATCGTTGAGCCGCCGGCTGATCCCAAGGCCCGCGCCGAACAGCAGAAATTCTTCGCCGACATGATCGAGGGGCTGAAGAGCCCCGATTACACTCTGGTGCTGGAGCAGTTCTTCCAGCGCTTCACGGCCAAGGTGCCGGCCGATGAGAAGAAGCGCCTCATCGCCAAGGTGCATCAGGCCGACCAGCACATGGTGGTCAGCACCTTCTCGCACTTCGCCGATGCCGACGTGTGGGCGCCGGCCCGGTACGATTTCCCGGTGCTGGGACTCTACGCCAAGATGTCGGAAGCCGGCGTCAAGGAATGGTTGGCCGCCCACTATCCCAACAATCGGCTGGTGGTGTGGGACGACGTGGACCATTTCCCCCAGCTGGAGCAGCCAAAGCGGGTCAACAAGGAACTGGTGGAGTTCCTGCGGTAGGGCCTACCCCCACAACACCCCGTTGGCCGCCGGCAGCGCCGCGCCCACCTTCACCGGCGCGCCCATTTCGGCCAGCACGCTTTCCAGGGCGGTCAGGCACAGGGTGACGTGGGTGGGGGTGGAACTGGCGCCCATCAGGCCGATGCGCCACACCTTGCCGGCCAGGGTGCCCAGGCCGGCGCCGATTTCCAGGCCGAAACGCTCCAGCAGGCGGGCGCGCACCGTCGCTTCGTCGATGCCGTTGGGCACGCGCACGGCGTTGAGTTGGGGCAGCCGGTGCTCGGGCGCCACCAGCAGGGACAGGCCCATGGCCTCAAGGCCGGCGCGTAAAGCGCGGTGCATCTTGGCATGGCGGGCCCACGCGGCCTCCAGGCCTTCCTCGCGCAGCATCACCAACGATTCATGCAGGGCATAGAGCGCGTTGACCGGCGCAGTGTGGTGATAAGCGCGTTTCGCCCCGCCGCCCCAATAACCCAGCAGCAGGCTGAAATCCAGGAACCAGCTCTGGCACTTGGTCTTGCTCGCCTTCACCGCCTCGACCGCACGGTCAGAGAAGGTCAGCGGCGACAGGCCGGGCGGGCAGGACAGGCACTTCTGGGTGCCGGAATAGACGGCGTCGGCGCCCCAATCATCGATCTTGACGGCGATGCCGCCCAGCGAGGTCACCGTGTCGACGATGGACAGCGCACCAGCCTGGCGCGCCAGCCGGCACAGGGTGGCGGCGTCCGAGGCGACGCCGGTCGAGGTTTCGGCATGGACGAAGGCCAGCGCCTTTGCGCCCGGATTGGCCTTCAGCGCCGCCTCCACCTTGGCCGGGTCAACCGGTTTGCCCCATTCGTCCTCGACCACCACCGCTCTTCCGCCGCAACGCTCGACGTTCTCCTTCATGCGACCGCCGAACACGCCGTTGATGCAGACGATGACGATGTCGCCCGGCTGCACCAGATTGACGAAGCAGGCCTCCATGCCGGCCGAGCCGGGCCCCGAGATGGGCATGGTCAGCCCGTTGCCGGTCTGAAAGGCGTATTGCAGCAGTCCCTTGATCTCGTCCATCAGGCCGATGAAGGCGGGGTCCAGGTGGCCGATGGTCGGCCGCGCCCCGGCCGCCAGCACGCGCGGGGCGACATCCGACGGGCCAGGGCCCATCAGCACCCGCTTAGGCGGATTGAACGAGGTCACCGGGCTGTTGCTGATCATGGTTGGGTTCCATTGAGGCTGAAAGGAATGGGCGCCACCCGCGCCGGGCCGAAGAACAGGTTGCCGTCCTGGATGTTGACCGGCACCGGTACCGCCGGGCGGCCCTTGGAATCGGTCTTGGACAATAGCATCAATACCATCTTGGCGGCGTTGGCGGTGTTGGCCGGCACGGTACCGGCATCGGCCAGACGATCCATTAAGGGGGCGAAGCCCCGTACCTGGGCGGTCAGCGAACCCAGCGGCCGGCCGGCGGGGTCCAGGGCTAAGGTGCCCTGGCCCTCAAGTTCCATGGGCGCCCATTCCAGGCTGACGTGGTCGACCTCGACGGTGCCCCCGTCGGCGCTCCAGCGGGCCAGGGCCTCGCGCGGCGGCGCCTCGGGCAGCGCGCCCAGCACGCGACCGGTGATCTCGGCCAGGCCGATGGTGCGATCCAGTGGCAGACCGGGCAGGTTGGGCAGGGTGATGCCGTGGGCGGTGGCCGAGAAGCGCACGGTGGGTGTGGTGTGGTCCACCTTAGTGACCTCCAGCGGATCCCAGGTCAGCGCTAGGCCGGCGGCCTTCAGCGGCTCGGGGGCAAGGCCGGTCACCGTCACCCCACTCAACAGCAAGGTGGCGTCGTCCAGCGCGCCCGAGCGGTACAGGTTGATCTCGGCCCGCGCCTTGACGGCGTTCAGTTCGCCGCCGCCGCCGGGCCAGGCCAGTTGATGGCGGCCGGGCGCGACCACGCGCAGGCGCGTCCAGTTGAACGGCTGCACCGCGGCGACCACGCCGTCGGTGCGCCAGCCGGCCCCTTGCGGGTTGACCAGATGGGGTGCCGTCACGGTTAGGCGCAGGTGCAAGGGATAGCCGCTGGTGGCCGCGCCGTCCCACTCCACCGTCCAGCCCTCGGCACGGCGCTGATCCGCCCAGCGCTCCAGGCCCTTGCGCAACACCCCGGCGGCGTGGAACCAATAGGCGGTATAGCCGGCGCCCGCCAGGATCAGGGCGGCGGCGAACAGGGCAATGATCCGGCGGATTGGCATGACGGCATCCTTGGGGGGCGGCGGCTCCATTTCGTCTAAACCTTGGCAGGCCTCGGTGCAACCAACCGAAGGCACATGGGTGTTCGCGTACGGCTCGCTGATGTGGCGGCCTGACTTCCTGCCGGCGGAGGTGCGGCCGGCGCGGCTGGCGGGTTGGCACCGCGCCATGTGCATCCTGTCGACCGTCTACCGCGGCACACCGGAGCGGCCGGGCCTGGTGCTGGGGCTGGACCGCGGCGGTTCGTGCCTGGGCCGCGCGCTCCGGGTCGAGCCCGAGCATTGGCCCCGGATCAAGGCCCTGCTTGACGCCCGCGAACTGATCACCGGCGTCTACCTGCCGCGCTTCCTGCCGGTGCGGCTGGACGACGGCCGGCGGGTGCCGGCCTATGCCTATGTCTGCGACCGCTCGCACGGTCAGTACTGGTCGGGCTCGGCCGACGAGGCCGTGCGGCTGATCCGCCAGGGCTGCGGCAAGAGCGGCCCCGCGCGCGACTATCTGGCCAGCGCGGTCGAGCATCTTTGTGCGCTCGGCATCGCCGCCGGTTCGCTGCACCGGCTGCTGGCGCGGGTGGATTCCGCCTCCTAGAAGGGCATGCGGCCAAAGGGGCCGAACCACACCGACAGGTCCACGCGCACTTCGCCGCTATCGCTGTGGGTGATGATACTGTCACGGCCGCGCCGGGTCAGTTCGCGCTGGCGCAGCAGCGCCGCCTGATAAGTGGGAAAGCGTTCGTAATGGGCCGGGTTGGGGCGCCCGTCGGCGCCCAGGTGGGTTAGCGTGTGCGGCTCGCGGTCCTGCGGGCGCGGCAGCGGCATGGGAACCGGAGTGGGCGCGTTCTCGCGCAACAGCCACAAGGTCAGCGTCCACGCCGCTACGCCGACGACGGCGCTGACCACCATCATGACGATCGAGGAATCCATCCGCATCCTCCACCGGCCACCCGGTCCCATGGAGAGACAGATGGCATCGCCGCGCCGTCATCCAATGGCCCGTTCGAACAGGCGGGTCGGCTTCCGGCGAAAAGAGAGGACATAGGCGGGCACGTACGAGTCGCTCGGGTGATCGCACAAACTGACCAAGGTCAATGTCTTGCCGTCCTCTCGCGATAAAGAGTAGGGTATATGAACCTTTGGATGGGGACGGTATGGCCATTCGGCAGACCACCACACTGACGCAGCTGCGCGGCCGCCTCTGGCGGCTGACGGTGCTCGGTCTGTGGGTGGCGGTGCTGTTGGTCAATTTGGCGGTGTCCCTGGGCGCCTTGGCGGCACCCGCGCCGTCCGACCTGGACACCGCCATCTGCCATGCCTCGGCGGCGCCGGACCAGCCCCAGCCGCCCGCTTCCCATCCTGACCATGATGCCGGCCCCCATTGCCCACTGTGCTATGTGGTGTCGGCCGGCCTGCTGTCGCCATCCGTGGGTGCCGACCTGCTGATGGTGCTGGCACCCGCCCCCGGCTGGGCCGGCCCGGTGGCCGAGCAGCTTTCGCCTGCCGAACTGCCGGTCATCCTGCCGCCCAGCGGTCCCAGGGCACCCCCCGCTTTCGTCTGAGCCCTTCGCGCGCCACTCGCGCGCCTTCATGTTCACGACGAATACGGAATTTTTGCCATGTCCCAAGTTTCCCGTGGCCGCCGCGTGCGGCTGCTGGCGGCCGCCCTGTGCGCCGCCGCTCCGGTAACCGCAATCGCGGAAGAAGCGCCCATCCAGTTGCAGGAATTCGTCGTCACCGGCACCCGCGAGGGTGAGCTGAGATCGGAAACCCCGGCCTCGATCAGCGTGATCTCGCCCGGCACCCTCGAGGAAGTGAAGCCGGCCCACCCGGCCGAGATCATGAGCCGGGTGCCCGGCGCGGTGATCATGCAGACCAATGGCGAAGGCCACACCACCGGCCTGCGCCAGCCCATCGGCACCGCTGCCGTCTATTCGTACCTGGAGGACGGCATCCCCACC
>DATJKV010000558.1:0-5660 GCA_035491155.1 Magnetospirillum sp.
CCACGCCCCCATCTACCGCAACCAACACTTTACCGGCATGCTGGTGGGGGTGATCAGCGTGGATTCGCTGCTGGCCCATCAGGTGCCGTGGTGGGTGGCGCAAAAATACAAGATCGAGATCATCGACGGCAACGGCACCACCCTTGGCGCCAAGACCAATGTGGAGCTGCCCGAGCCCGGCCCCAGCCATCAGGTCCGCCTGGAGCCGCCGGGCCAGGACGTGGCGGTGGTGGCCACCGTCTATTCCGGCGAGACCAACCTGGCCCGCAACCTGCTGGTGGCGTCGATCTTCGGCCTGACCGTGCTGGCGGTGTCGTCCCTGTGGGCCCTGCGCCGCCACGTGCGTCGCCGCCTGGCGGCCGAGCAGGCGCTGCGCCAGGAGCACGCCTTCCGCAAGGCCATGGAGGATTCGCTGACCGTGGGCATGCGGGCGCGCGACCGGGAAGGCTGCATCACCTACGTCAACGCCGCCTTCTGCCGCATGGTGGGATGGAGTGCCGAGGAACTGGTGGGCTGCGTGCCGCCCATGCCCTATTGGTCCCCCGACGCCATGGAGGCGACCCTGGAATGGCACCGCCGGGTGATGGCCGGCGACGCCCCGTCGGACGGCTTCGAAATCGAATTCCAGCGCCGCAACGGCGAGAAATTCTGGGCGCTGATCTACGAGGCGCCGCTGATCGACGCCGAGGGCAAGCATTCGGGCTGGATGGCCTCGGTGCTGGACATCACCGAGCGCAAGCTGGCCGAGGAAATGGCCCGCCAGCAGCAGGAGAAACTGCAGCGCACCGGCCGCCTGATCACCATGGGCGAGATGGCCTCGACGCTGGCGCACGAGCTGAACCAGCCGCTGTCGGCCATCGCCAGCTACACCACCGGCTGTCTCAACCGCCTGTCCTCGGGTGCCTTCAATGCCGATGAGCTGCACAAGGCGCTGACCAAGCTGGGGGTGCAGGCCCAGCGTGCAGGCCAGATCATCCGCCGCGTCCACGACTTCGTGCGCAAGTCCGAACCCCAGTTCGGCCAGTGCTCGCTGAACCAGGTGGTCGCGGACACGGTGGGGTTTATCGAGTTCGACGCCAAGAGCCGCGGCGTTTCCATCCGCGTCCATCCGTCGCCCGCCAATCCCATGGTCCGCGCCGACCGTATCCTGCTGGAACAGGTTCTGCTGAACCTGGCCCGCAACGGCATCGAGGCCATGGCCGGCACGCCCGAGCGCAAGCGGCGCTTGGCGCTGACGGTCGCGGCCCAGGATGGCCAGGCCGTGGTGGCGGTGGCCGACCACGGCACCGGCATTCCGCCCGAGGCGGCGGAAAACCTGTTCCAGCCCTTCTACACCACCAAGGATGAGGGCATGGGCATGGGCCTTAACATCTGCCGCTCCATCGTCGAGTACCACCAGGGGCGGCTGTGGTTCGAACCCAATGACGGCGGCGGTGCCGTGTTCCGTTTCTCCCTGCCGATGAGGACATCATGAGTTTCGGCACAGCGTTCATCGTCGACGACGACGAGGCCATCCGCGACGCGCTCACCTGGCTGCTGCAATCGCGCGGCGTCGAGGCCCAGGCCTTCGCCTCGGCCGAGGCCTTCCTGGCGGAATGGACGCCCGAGATGGCCGGTTGCCTGCTATTGGACATCCGCATGAGCGGCATGAGCGGGCTGGACCTGTTCGACCGCCTGCGCGACGTGCAGTCGCGCATCCCCGTGATCTTCCTGACCGGCCATGGCGACGTGCCCATGGCGGTGGGCGCGCTGAAGCGGGGCGCCCGCGACTTCGTGGAAAAGCCGTTCAACGATAACGAACTGGTGGATCGGGTGATCGAGGCGCTGGAGTGGGATGCCCAGCGCCGCGCCGCCGATGCCGACACCGCCACCCTGGCGGCCCGCCTGGGACAGCTGACCGCCCGCGAGCGTCAGGTCATGGACCTGGTGCTGGCCGGCAAGCTGAACAAGGTGATCGCCGACGAACTGGGCATCACCATGCGCACGGTGGAAGTCCACCGCGCCCACGTCTTCGAGAAGATGGGGGTGAAGACCGCGGTGGAATTGGCACAGCTACTGTCGAATTATAAAGAGCGCTAGGCGCGCGCCCTTGTCCAGGTACACCGATCTCCCTATCTCGGCGCGATGGGCGCGAACTGGCTCCAGGGGGCGTGGCGTGGGGAAGGTTCTGGCGATCATCGTGGCGTGTCTGCTGCCGGGCAGCGCTGTCGCCTCCGGTCTGGATGGAGCCCACCTGGGACTGGCCTGGGGCGCGCCGTTTGTCGGGTTGCTGCTCTCCATCGCCGTGGGCCAGGCCGCCTTTCCCCACCAATGGGAGCGCCATTTCGGCAAGGTGACGCTGGCCTGGATCGTCGTCACTCTGGTGCCGCTGGCTCTGGATCAGGGCGCCGGCGCCGCCACGGTGCTGACGCTGCACCTGCTGGCGCTGGACTACCTGCCCTTCCTGGTCACCATCTACACCCTCTACGTCATCGCCGGCGGCATCCACGTGCGCACCCGCATGTCGGGCCATCCCGCCGAGAATACGATCCTGCTGCTGTTGGGGACCCTGGCGGCCGGTTTCATGGGCACGCCCGGCGCCACCCTGCTGTTCCTGCCGGTGGTGTTGACGTCAAACGGCTGGCGGCGCCACAAGGTTCACACCCTGGTGTTCCTCGTCTTCCTGGTGGCCAACATGGGCGGCGGCCTGACTCCGCTGGGGCCGCCCCTGCTGATGGGGTACCTGAAGGGAGTGGATTTCGCGTGGACGGTGCGCGCCATGGCGCTGCCCACGGCGGTGGGCTCGGTGGTGCTGCTGGGCCTTTACTGGCTGCTCGACATGCTGGTTCTGTTCCCGCATGAGGACGTCGCCGCCCGCGCCGCCCACCGCGAGGAACACACGGCGCTGAGGCTGGAGGGCACCTTCAACATCCTCCTGCTTGTGCTGGTGATCCTGGTGCTCCTGTTCGGCACCTGGGATACTCAGGCCGAACTGGAGCTGGGCGTGCTGACGCTGCCACTGTCGGACACCGCCCGCATGGCCGCCATGGTGGGGCTGGCCCAGCTGTCGCTCTGGTGCACTCCCCAGCGCATCCGCACCGCCAACCGCTTCGGCTGGGGTCCCATGCGCGAAGTGGCCATTCTGTTCGCCGGCATCTTCATCACCATGCTGCCGCCGCTGGCCATGCTCCACGCCGGCACCCAGGGCGCCATGGGCGGGCTGATCCGGCTGGTCAGCGACCCCTCCGGCATGCCCGTCAACTGGATCTATTTCGTCATCACCGGCCTGCTGTCGGGATTCCTCGACAACGCGCCCACCTTCCTGGTGTTTTTCAACGTGGCGGGCGGCGACGCCCGCTCCCTGATGGGACCGCAGGCCGAAACGTTGACCGCGATCTCGGCCGGTGCCGCGTTCTGGGGCGGCGTCACCTACATTGGCAACGCCCCCAATTTCATGGTTCGCAGCATTGCCGAGGAACGCGGCATCAAGATGCCCAGCTTCTTCGCCTTCATGCTGTGGTCGGTGGCGGTGCTTCTGCCGGTTTTCGCTCTGCTGGCGGTGTGTTTCTTCGCCGCTCCCGGCGGGTTGCTTGCCGCGCTGGCGGCACCGCCGGTGGTCGCGTGGGCGTATTCGCGCAGATTGCGTTGAACGCGCCATGATTTCGCCATCACTCGATCGCTAATCCTGCCACGATTAGGGGGCAGTCTTCCCATCGACCAGGGAAGAGCGCCGCCCCCGATCATCAGGCAACAACGGCGCCAGCGAGAGAGAAGACACCATGGCGAGCAAGACCAGCTTGCGGATCGTTTCCGCCGAAACCCAGTCGTCGCAGCCCAAGCAGGCCACCGAGCAAGCCGCCGCCCCGGCGCCCGAGACCGCCGAGGACCTGCGCCGCCGCCGCGCCGGTATCGCCTGCTTCCTGTAGGATCATCAGGGAACGCCCCCCAGAAAACGGAAACGCCGCACCATCGGTGCGGCGTTTCCCTGCGGGGGGGTGGGGATGGGCGGGAAGGCCCCCCGGCAGATTGGCTATCGATCGGAGCTGTTTCGACCGTCGATAAAATAAACATAGCCAATTTGGCGTGACTTGCAAGTAGGAAAATCACGACCATAGTAAAGTCATAAATCATACTAATGTTATGCCTGCATTGATGCAGCATATCTGTAAAATTTTAGCGAGTTTGCGCGTTGTTCCCCTAGGGCCACGTAACGGTTGCGGGCGGCGGCGTTGCCGGGCACCATGGCCGGGCGCCAGTGTCCTGCCCCCGGAAAGCAGGCCACTGATTTGTTGAATTGCGAGGTCCCTCGCAGGCAGGGGGTGGGTGATGGGGTTGTCGCGGCGGGGTTTCTTGATGGCGGCGCTGGCTGCGGCCGTGGCGCCGGTCGGCGTGTCCGCCCAGTCACTGGTGACGTTTGCGCAATCCCGGGCCGAAATCGTCACTCACTCCGGCCGCCGCCACATCCTCTCGGTGGAGCTGGCCTCCACGCCCGAGCAACTGACCCAGGGGCTGATGTTTCGACGCAGCCTGGCGGCGGACGCCGGCATGCTGTTTGACTTCGGCTCGCCCCGTCCGGTGTCCATGTGGATGCGCAATACCCTGATCCCGCTGGACATGCTGTTCCTGGACGAGCGGGGCGGAATCGTCGGCTTTCGTGAGCGGGCGGTGCCCAACTCCCTGGAGGTCATCAGCTCGCCCGCGCCGGTGCGCGGCGTGCTCGAGGTCAATGGCGGCACGGTGCAGCGCCTGGGCCTCGTCGTCGGCGACCGGGTCAATCATCCCATCTTTGGCCGTTAGCCCTACATCGGCTCGCCGGTGGCGGCCAACTGGGCCGGGATGCTGTCCCACGCCTCGCCGGCGGCGATGACGCAGGCGGTGCCGTCGGGACGGGTCATCAGCATGGTCCAGGTACGGCCGTCGCGCGTGGTGAGCAGCTCCACCACGTTGCCGTTGTTGGCCAGTCCCAGTTCCTTGGGTGCTTCCTTGTATTCCTTGGACAGCGAGGTCAGAAGTGCCTCGCGCGCGGCGCAGACCAGATCGACCGGCTGAGCGATCGGTGCGGCCATCAGCATGGTGGCGATGCCAATATGGACCATGGCGGAGCCTCCGGAGCTTTCAGGGTGCCCAGGTTTCGGGCGCATTAGCTCAGATGGCGACGCCACCCAGACCTGTCACCCACGCAAGCGGATCAGCCGCACTTGCAGCACTTGTCGCACCCGCCCGATTTCGTTCCCCGGCAGCGGCGCAGCACGGCGCGCACCACTTTGACTCCAAACGCCAGGGCGGCGGCGGCAACGATGATTGCGACGGCGGCGTCCTGCATGGTCACCCTCCCACCAGCATGCCGGCCACCCGGTAGGTGGCGAAGGCGGCGCCGTAGGCCAGCGCGGTCAGGAAGACGAACATCACCGCCGGCCAGAAGCGCGAGTTCAGCTCGCGCCGCACCACGCCAAGCGTCGCCAGGCATTGCGGCGCGAATACGTACCAAGCCAGCAGCGACAGCGCGGTGGGCAGGCTCCAGCTTTGCGCCAGCACGGTCGCCAGCGAGCCGCGCAGCGCCTCGCCGCTGTCGGACAGGGCGTAGATGGTGCCCAGCACGCCCACCGCCACCTCGCGCGCCGCCATGCCCGGCACCAGGGCCAGGGCGATCTGCCAGTTGAAACCGATGGGGGCGAGCAGGG
>DATJKV010000559.1:0-4598 GCA_035491155.1 Magnetospirillum sp.
AGCTGCTGTTCTGCGACGAGCCTTCGGCCGGCCTCGACCCGGTGGTGGCCTCTAGCATCGACGACCTGATCCTGCGCCTGCGCGACGCCATGGGCATGAGCATGGTGGTGGTCACTCACGATCTCGACTCGGCGTTCAAGATCGCCGACCGGATTTGCGTGCTGGACAAGGGCGAGGTGTTGGCGTTGGGTACGGTGGATGCCATCCGCAGCTCACCCAATGAGCGCATCCAGAACCTATTGAACCGCCGTACCGAGGAAGCCGAAATCGACCCCGACGCCTATTTGCGCCGGCTGATGGGCATCAAGGAAGGCGAAGAGGACGAGCCCCAGGGGAAGCCGATATGAGGGACGTGCGCATCAACTACGTGATCGTCGGCGGCTTCGTGCTCAGCCTCCTGGCGGCGCTGCTGGTGGTGGTCGCCCTGCTGACGGGGCGCACCGGCTCGACCGATACCTACATCACCCATCTCGGCAATGTGAACGGGGTGAAATACGGCACCAAGGTGACCTACGAGGGCTTCGTGGTCGGCCAGGTGGAGGACATCGTTCCCTTGCGCGCCGACGGGCGCACCAGCTTCCGCGTGGTCATGTCGGTCAAGCAGAACTGGCCCATCCCGGAAGGTTCGGTGGCCCGCGTCGCCGCCTCGGGCATCCTGTCGGCCATGACCGTGGACATCAAGGGTGGCACCTCGGAAAAGATGCTGCCTCCCGGCTCGCAGATCCCCGGCGGCCCGGCCGCCAACATCTTCGCCACCATGAACGACATGGCCGGCCAGATCGCCGTGCTGAACCAGCAGGGCCTGCTGCCGCTGTTGGCCAACATCAACCAGCGGGTCGATTCCTTGGGCGCCATCCTGGAAAAGCAGGCCCCCGACCTGCTCGCCAACCTGGTCGCCATCAGCAACGATCTTGCCGCCAAGACCCCGCGCATCACCGCCGACGTGCAGAAGATGACCGGGACGCTGTCCACCCAGGTGGTGAATGATTCCAACGCCCAGAAGATCAGCCAGAGCCTCACCAACGTGGCCGAGCTGACGGCGGGCCTCAAGGACAGCCGGCAGAAGGTGGATCAGGTGTTGACCGCGCTGGACAAGGCGGTGGAAAAGAACGGCCCCACCATCGAGGCGTCGCTGAAGGACCTGCGCTACACCTTGCAAAGCGTGGCCCGCAACATCGATTCCATCACCTACAATCTAGAAAGCACCAGCCGCAACGCCAACGAATTCACCCGCCAACTGCGCGAAAACCCCGGCGTCATCATCGGCGGCACCAAGCCGCGCGAAGACGCGCCAGGGCGGCGGTAGGCGGAACGATGGGCGGTCTGCCATGAAAAGAGTGTTGTTATGACCATGCCACGTCCGTGTTCGTCCGTGGCCCGCGCAGCGGGCGTCCGTGCCGTCCGTGTTGCTTTGGCACGACGTCTCCGGCTTGTCGCATCGGCCATACTCCTCGCCGCCCTTGCCGCCTGCGCCTCGCCGACCCCGCCCGCCGATCACTTCTATCGGCTCGATGCCGTTCCGCAGGTGCAGCCGCTGGCGCGGCCGGTGTTGCCCGGGGTGCTGGAGGTCAGCCGGCTGGACGTGGACGGGGTGTTGACCGAGCGCGGCCTGGCCTACCAGGAGCCGGACGGGGCGCTGGCGCGCTATCGCTACGACCTATGGAGCGACGCCCCCGCCACCGCCTTGCAGCAGGCCCTGGCCGAGACCCTCCGGTCGGCCCGTGTGGCCGATCAGGTTGTCACTCCTGATCTGCGGGTGCCGCCCGATTGGAGCTTGCGCGGCCGCCTGTTTCGCTTTGAATATCTGCCGGCCCAATCCAAGGTGGCGGTGCGGCTGCAATTGGCCGTAGTGTCGGCGCGCGACGGCGCGCTGGTGCTGATGAAGACCTATGCCGAGGACTTGGCCGTCACCGCACCCGGGCCGGAGGCCGCCGTGGCCGCCTTGAGCCGCGTCAGTTCCGACCTATTTACCGGCTTCGTGGCCGATCTCTCTCAGGCTTCCATACCCCCGCAGCGCCGATGAAATCCCGTCCTTCCAAGCGTCCCCAGCCGTCATTCCGCGCCAAGCCCAAGAGCGCGCCGCCCCCCCGCACCGTCGAGGTCGAGGTCGAGGAGATCGGCGCCCGCGGCGACGGCGTCGCGCGCCTGGGCGGCGAGATGGTGTTCGTTCCCTTCACCGTGCCGGGCGACAAGGTGGTAGCCCGTGTCGAGGGCCGTCGGGGTGATGGCCTGGCGGCCGCTTTGGTCGAGGTGCTGGTGCCGGGCGAGGGCCGGGCTGAGCCGGCGTGCCCCCATTTCAGCCGTTGCGGCGGCTGTTCGCTCCAGCACGTGGACGACGCGCTATATGGCGAGTGGAAACGCGGCCTGCTGGCGACCCAATTGGCCCGCGCCGGCCTGGGTGATGTCCCGGTGGATGCGCTGGTGCGGGTGCCGCCCGGCGGCCGTCGCCGCGCCGCCTTCGCCTTCTCGCGCCGCAAGGGCCAGACCCTGTTGGGCTTCAACGCCCGCGCCAGCCATGCGGTGGTGGACGTGGAACGTTGCCTGCTGCTGGAGCCGGCGCTGATGGCGCTGTTGCCGCCTCTGCGCGCCATGCTGGCCGACATCGTCGCCGATGGCGAGGACGGCGATGTGGTGGTGGCCATGACCGAGACCGGTGCCGACGTGCTGGTGGAGGCCGACGCCCGCCTGGACCTGTTCGACCGCGAGCGCCTGGCCGCCTTCGCCGATGCCCAGGACTTAGCAAGGCTGTCGTGGCGCCGTCCCGGTGCCGGCTTCGTCGATCCCATCGCCCGGCGCCGGCCGGCGGTGGTGCGCTTCGGCGGGGTGGCGGTGGAGCCCGCTCCCGGTGGCTTCCTCCAGCCCACCAAGGGCGGCGAGTTGGCCATTGCCGACGCAGTGCTGGCGGCGGTGGGGACGGCACAGGTGGTGGCTGATCTCTATTCCGGCTGCGGCAGCTTCACCCTGCCGCTGGCGGGGGGTGGCCGTGCCGTCCACGCGGTGGAGGGGGAGGAGGCTCCCATCCGCGCGCTCGAGGCCGCCGTCAACAATGTCCAGAATCTGCGCGTCACCACCGAGGTGCGCGATCTCGCCCGCCGGCCCCTGCTGGCGCACGAGTTGAAGAAGTTCCAGGCGGTGGTGTTCGACCCCCCGCGCGCCGGTGCTTCGGCCCAAGCCGAACAATTGGCCGAGGGCGGTCCTGCCGTGGTGGTGGCGGTGTCGTGCAATCCGGCCACGCTGGCCCGCGACCTCAAGATCCTGCGCGACGGCGGCTACGTCATCGAAGGCGTCACCCCTATCGATCAGTTTCCGTTCTCTGCCCATCTGGAGGCGGTGGCTGTGTGCCGCCGGTAGTCTTTGGAGCACTTCATCGCCGAATTCGGCTATTGGGCGGTGCTGGCCGGCACCTTTTTCGAGGGCGAGACCGTGCCGGTGCTGGCCGGTTTCGCCGCCCACCAGGGGCTGTTGCGGCTTGACCTGGTGATGCTGTGCGCCTTCATCGGCTCGTTCACCGGCGACCAGCTGTGGTTCTGGGTCGGCCGCCGCTACGGCAAGGTCTGGATGGCCAAGCACCCCAAGAGCGCCGCCGCCGCCGAGCGGGTGGGGCGCTTGCTCGACCGCTGGGGCGACGCTTTCGTGCTGTCCTTCCGCTTCATCTACGGCCTGCGCGCGGTCAGCCCGGTGGCCATCGGCCTGTCGTCCATCTCCGCCATCCGCTTCGCCGCGCTCAACCTGATCTCGGCGGCGGTGTGGGCCGTGGTAGTGGGCGGTGTCGGTTTCCTGTTCGGCCAGGCCATCGAGGGCGTCATGGGCCGGCTCAAGGTGTGGGAACACCGCATCCTGGCTGCAGCCGGCATCGTCCTGGTGTTATTCCTGATTCACCGCCTGGTGCGCCGGCGGGTGAAGAAGGCCGGCCCGGCTCCCGCGCTGAAGGACCAGGGGGAGGGCTGATACCTCTCCCGCCCCCGCCTGGGCGGGTCTTCGTGGTTGCGATTCGCACCTGCATCGGATACCCCTTACCGTCCACGGTTTTGCGGGAAAAATCTTGCCTTCCATGCGCCTTGTCCGACATTGCGGCGAGCTGACACCTGACCTGAAAGGGTGCGTGGTGGCGCTTGGCAATTTCGATGGGGTGCACAAGGGGCATCAGGCGGTCATCCTGACCGCCAGGCGGGTGGCTGCCGAACTGGGCGCCAAATGGGGGGTGATGAGCTTCGAGCCGCACCCGCGCAGCGTTTTCCGGCCCGACCAGCCGCCCTTCCGCCTGACGCCCTTGCGCGTCAAGGCCCGCCTGATCGAGGCGCTGGGGGCCGATTTGCTGGTGATGCAGCATTTCGACCGCGCCTTCGCCGACCTGACCGCGCTGGAATTCGTCTCCGAGATCCTGGTCAAGGGCCTGGGTGCCCGCCATGTGGTGGTGGGCTACGACTACGTGTTCGGCAAGGGACGCCAGGGCACCGGGGCGCTGCTGCAGAAGCTGGCCGACGAGGGTAATTTCGGTTTCACCAGCGTGCCGCCCGAGATCGCGCCCGATGGCGACGTCTATTCCTCGACCCGGGTGCGTGAGTTCCTGGTGTCCGGCAAGCCGGACGAAGCGGCCA
>DATJKV010000560.1:0-2992 GCA_035491155.1 Magnetospirillum sp.
CGAGGCCATCGTCGAGCGCGTCCTGGCGGCCGACCGTTGCGGCCTGGGCCTGGAAATCGTGATTGTCGACGACGGCTCGCGGGACCGGTCGGTGGATGTGATGAAGGCCCTGGCCGAAAAGCACACCGAGATCGCCTGCGCCTTCCATGCCGTCAACCAGGGCAAGGGCGCCGCGCTGCGCACCGGCTTCACCAAGGCCACCGGCGACATCGTGCTGGTGCAGGATGCCGACCTGGAATACAGCCCCAACGATTATCCCAAGCTGCTGAAGCCCCTGCTGGACGGTCGCGCCGACGTGGTGTTCGGCTCGCGCTTCAAAGGCGGCGATGAAACCCGGGTGCTGTATTTCTGGCACTCGGTGGCCAACGGCATGCTGACGCTGGCCAGCAACATGATGACCGACATGAACCTGACCGACATGGAAACCTGCTACAAGGTCTTCAAGCGCGAGATCATTCAGGGCATCACCATCATCGAGAACCGCTTCGGCTTCGAGCCCGAGATCACCGCCAAGATCGCCCGCTTGAAGCCGCGGCCGCGCATCTACGAGGTGGGGATCAGCTATTCGGGCCGCACTTACGAGGAAGGCAAGAAGATCGGTTGGCGCGACGGCGTGCGCGCGCTGTACTGCATCGTCCGCTACAGCCTGTTTGACTGAAACCCCTCGTGGTCACTGGGCGCCTGGGGACAATCGACATCTCAACAAGCTTTCTGTTGCCCCCGAAGCACGGATTGTTTAAGCGTTTGGCCCCATGAGCTTCCCGTCCCAGCCCTTCGCCGATCCCGCCGGTTACTTCACCGCCTATGCCGCGCAACTGGCGCATGCGGCCGCTTCGGTCGCACCCGAGGCCATCGCCGCTGCCGCCCGGCTGATGACCGAAGCGATGAAGCGCGACGCCCACATTTATGTGTGCGGCAACGGCGGGTCGGCTGCCATCGCCAACCATTTGGTATGCGATTGCGTTAAATCGGTACAGACGGACACGGTCCTGAGGCCACGCGTTCATTCGCTGTCCAGCAACGTCCCGTTCCTCACCGCTATCGCCAACGACTTGGCCTATGCGGACGCGTTCTCCTATCAGTTGAAAAGCTATGGCCGCAAGGGCGACCTGCTGCTGACCATCAGCTCGTCGGGGGATTCCGAGAATATCGTGCGGGCCGTCCAGACGGCGCACGAACTGTCCATGGACAGCATCGCCTTCACCGGCTTTGCCGGCGGCCGCTCGCGCGAGCTGGCCAGCGTGTCACTGCACGTAAACGCCGACAATTACGGCGTTATCGAGGACGTCCACCAGTCGCTGATGCATGCCCTGGCCCAGTACATCCGCCAGGCCCACATGCCGGCAGAGCTGGTCGCGGCACGCAAGTTCTAGGGCGCAGGCGCCGACCGCCAGCGGCAATCGTCCAAGCCCAATCACTGGAAGCTCCAGGCAAAATCAGCTAGAGATGGGCGACCCACCATCGATTTCTGGCGCCTGTCTTCCATGTGCGGTCTCGCTGCTGTCCTTGCCTTTGCACCGAATGCCGCACCTGTCGACCGGGAGTGCCTGAACCGGGCCCGTGACGCCATGGTCAAGCGCGGCCCGGACGGCGCGGGCACCTGGGTGTCGCCCGACGGCCGCGTCGGTCTGGCGCACCGCCGCCTGTCCATCCTGGACCTGTCCGACGCAGGCGCCCAGCCCATGGTGGATGGCGATTTCGCCATCGCCTTCAATGGTGAAATCTACAATTTCCGCACCCTGCGCGACGAGCTGGAGCAGGCCGGAATCCGCTTTCGCTCAGAAAGCGACACCGAGGTGGTGCTGGCGCTCTACGCCCGCCATGGCGAAGCCATGCTGGGCCGGCTGCGCGGCATGTTCGCGCTTGCCATCTGGGATGGCCGCCGGCGCGGAATGCTGCTGGCGCGCGATGGCTTGGGCATCAAGCCGCTGTATGTGGCCGAGTCGGGCGGAAGCTTGCGCGCCGCCTCGCAGGTCAAGGCGCTGCTGGCCGGCGGCGATGTGGACACCAGCCCAGACCCGGCCGGCCATGCCGGCTTCCATCTTTGGGGCCACGTGCCCGAACCCTTCACACTGTACCGCGGCATCCGGGCGCTGCCGCCGGGCGGCTGGCTATGGCAGGGTCTGGACGGCAGCCGGCGCGAGGGCCGCTTCTTCGATGTGGGCGAGGCCATGCGCGCCAAGCCCGAGGCCCAACCGATAAAGTTGCGCCAGGCGCTGCTGGAATCGGTGCGCCACCACCTGGTGGCCGATGTGCCGGTGGGCCTGTTCCTGTCGGCTGGTTTGGATTCCACCACGCTTTGCGCGCTGGCGGCCGAGGCCGGCGAGGCGGAGCGGCTGAAAACCGTCACGCTGGCCTTCCGCGAGCTCAAGGGCGGCTCTGCTGACGAGGCACCGCTGGCCGAAGCCGTGGCCCGCCATTATGGCACCGACCACGCCACCCTGACCGTCGAGGGCGCCGAGTTCGCCGCCTGCCGCGACACCCTGCTGGCCGACATGGACCAGCCCTCCATCGACGGCGTCAACGTTTGGTTCGTCGCCCGTGCCGCCCGCTCGGCCGGCCTGAAGGTGGCCTTGTCGGGCCTGGGCGGCGACGAGCTGTTCGGCGGCTACGACAATTTCACCCGCATCCCGGCCATGACCCGGCGCCTCGGCGCCTTTGGCGCCCTGCCCTGGCTGGGACGCGGCTTCCGCTGGGCCACCGCCGGCTGGATCGGCCGCTTCGCCCCCCCGAAGGCGGCGGGTGTGCTGGAACTGGGCACCCGTACCGGTGACGCCTATCTGCTGCGCCGCGGCCTGTTCATGCCGTGGGAGCTGCCCGCGCTGCTGGGCGACGACATGGCCCGCGCCGGCCTGGCGGCGCTGAAGCCGCGTCAGGTGCTGGCCGGAGCGGTGGAGGGGCTGCCGTCCGACCGCCTCGCCATCTCGGCGCTTGAGACCCAGTTCTACATGCGCAACCAGCTGCTGCGCGACGCCGATTGGGCGGGCATGGC
>DATJKV010000561.1:0-4321 GCA_035491155.1 Magnetospirillum sp.
GGGCGAACACCGCGCTGGGGGATTGCGCGCACGGCCGCGCGAAGGTCTGCGAGGGCACCGCCTCGAACAGGTCGCCGCGCCGGAAATACTCCAGCGCCTGGCGCACCACCTGGGCATAAGCGCCCGGCGCATGGTCGTCGCCGCCACCGTGGCCGTTGCCCCGGCGCAAGGGGGCGGGCGCGGTGTCGCGGGGTAGTCCGGCGGTGGAGCGTCCGTCGAAGGTGAAATCATACGAGACCACGTGCGCCGGCCCGCCCTCGGGATCGGCCAGCAGGAACTGGTCGGGCAGGTACAGCACCATGTCGCGCTGGTCGGCGGCGCGCGCCCGGCGCAGGCGGATGGGATCGATCTGCAGGCCGAGGTCGTAGCCGAAGCTGCCGTAGAGGCCGAAATGGTGGTCGTCGGCGGTGGCGATGAGGTCACGCAAGGCCCGCACCAGGGTGAACGCCGAGGCTCGGCGGGTGCGGGCGGCTTCGTCCGCGGGCTCGCCGCTGTCGGCGACGGTGCCGGCGAGGCGGGTGGGCGAGAGGGCTGCCAGCCCCAGCCCGGCCAGCGCCGGCAGCAGTACCTCGCCGCGTGCGTTCAGCGCCTCGACGGTCATATGGCGGCCACGCGCGGTCACCACCAGCGGCGGGTCGGCGAAGCCTACGGCGCGCGGGCGATAGCGGTTGGGCATGGTGACGTCGCACACCATCACCAATCCGCGCCGGTCGTCCAGCCGGCGGGCCAGGTCAGCGATGGCGTCGGGGCCGTCGAGCAGGGCTGCGACCTGTCGCTCAACCTGCAAGCCGCCCTGGGTGGCGAACCGGCCAGGGGCGGGGGCGTAAGGGGGAATCATGGTTTCTCTCCTGGTCGATGGGCCAAGGGGAAACCGAAATAAGGAAAGGCCGCCCGGATTCCCCGTGGCGGCCTTTGGTTCCTGGTCTGCTTCAGACGCGAAGAAGGGTTGGCCGCCGCTAGAGCGACCACCACCACAACTTGGCGAAGGAAACCGACGTGTTCATGGCGGGCATGCTGCTCCCATCGGGGCGCGCTTGTCAATCAGCGCGCGATCAGCTCCGCCAGCGGCGCCGGCGACACCGCGCTGGGCTGAAGGTAGGGGTTGCCCTGCACCAGCACGATGGCGGCGGTGGGAGCGGCGGCGGCGGCGAACAGCAGCACCGCCAGCAGCTCGGCCTTGGGCTGCTCCACGTAAACCATGGCGATGGAGATCATGGTGATCAGGCCCAGGAAGGCCATGCCCAGCCATTTCAGCGGGTTGACGTGGGTCTGGCTGAGCGCCATGCGCTGCTCGCGGGCGCTGCGCACGTGGACGGCCTGCTCCAGCACCTGGGCGTGGCTGGTGGGCTGAAGCGCCTTGGCCACGTCGGGGCCGGACAGTACTTCCAGCAGGGAGGCCAGCGCCTCGGACGTCTCGGGGCTGCCGTGGCGGTCGGCCAGGCGCGGCCATTCCTCCTCCACCGAGAGGCGGACATAGCGTTGCAGTGCCCCATCCACCCGGGCGCGGGTGGGCTCGGGCAGATGGCGCGACAGCGCCTGGATGCTGCGCAGCGCCCCGGCCTCCTGGAACACCGCGTTGGTGGCGCGGTCGTGGGCATTCCAGGTGTCGTTGGCGAGGAAGGCCAGGGTCAGCGCGAACAGCACGCCGATGACGTTGACGAAAGGCGGCGAGATGCCGCGAAAGGTGCGGATGATCCCGGCATAGCGGGAATGCCCCAGCCAGTACCCGCACCCGGCGGCTCCAAGAGTGCCGAACAGGGCGATAGCGGCCAGCAGGTAATGGTCGTAGGTGTGCAACATCTGGGGCATTCGTCATCCCTGGTTGAAGGAATGCCCCATGGTGCCCTGCCGCGCCTACTTCGCCAAGGCCGTTGCGAGCACGTGCGGCGGTGCCATGCCCTTGGCCTTGGCGATGGCGGCCATGGACAGGCTGGTGTCCTCGGTGCCCAGGCGGGCGGCGAGTTCGGCGGCGGGGATGCCCAGCACCGGCGCCACCTGGGCGATGGGCGCCTGCAGCATCCGGTCGGTGGCCTGGCGGAATGGGTTGCCCTGCTTGGCCGGGGCCAGCACCAGGAAGGCCGCGGCAGTCAGGGCGGCGGCGGCCAGCAGCGCCCGCATGCGGGTCTGGGTCAGCATGTTGGCGACACCGGCGCGGTGGCGCACGGCATGCAGGGTGGCAACCACGGCGAACCCCATGCCCAGCCACTCGTGCATGGCCTCCACCTCGGACTTGGCCAGGTGGAAGAACATCATCACGCCGGTTACTCCCACCACCACGGCCAGTGCCGTGGTCGCCTGGGTGGCGTAGCGGCGCAGCAGCCCATCCAGCGACAGGCTGGCCGAGGTGGCGGGGGTGGCGGCGGGAGCGGGGGTGGCCATTATGGGGTCCTCATGATTGACGGTTGCCCCATTGTCGCCCTTGTTTGTATCGCCCATATATCCCCTTTGTTGCAGTTGGAAACATAAGGGGTTACGTGCAAAACCCTTCCCAATGTGGGGAAGTCGCGTTATGCAATTCCCCTTTCGAAAATTCTCAAATGGGTCTGGCACCGGCATGACGCGCACCCTCTTCGGCACCGACGGCATTCGTGGCACCGCCAATCTGGACCCCATGACCGCCGAGACCGCGCTGAAGTTGGGCATGGCCGCCGGCAGGCACTTCACCCGCGGCAGCCACCGCCACATGGTGGTGATCGGCAAGGACACCCGCCTGTCGGGCTACCTGCTGGAACCGGCGCTGACCGCAGGCTTCATCGCCGTGGGCATGGACGTGGTGCTGCTGGGCCCGCTGCCCACCCCGGCGGTGGCCATGCTGACCCGGTCCTTGCGCGCCGATCTGGGCGTGATGATCTCGGCCTCGCACAACCCCTATCAGGACAACGGCATCAAGCTGTTCGGCCCCGACGGCTTCAAGCTGTCGGATGAGGACGAGCTTGAGATCGAGCACAAGATGTTCAACGGCCTGGAAAGCTACCGCGTCGGCTCGGACCACCTGGGCAAGGCCAAGCGCCTGGACGACGCGGTGGGCCGCTATATCGAATACGCCAAGAATACCTTCCCGCGCCGCCTGCGCCTGGACGGGCTGAAGATCGTCATCGACTGCGCCAACGGCGCCGCCTACAAGGTCGCCCCCACCGTGCTATGGGAGCTGGGGGCCGAGGTCATCCCGGTGGCCGTCTCGCCCGACGGCTTCAACATCAATAAGGAATGCGGCTCGCAACATACCGAGGCCTTGCGCACCCAGGTGGTGACCCATGGCGCCCATTTAGGGATAGCGCTCGATGGTGACGCCGACCGCGTCGTGCTGTGCGACGAGAACGGCACCATCATCGACGGCGACCAGATCATGGGCCTGATCGGCGCCAGCTGGAAGAAAGCCGGCCTGCTGAAGGGCGATGCGGTGGTGGCCACCGTCATGTCCAATATGGGCCTGGAGAAGTACCTGGCCGGCCATGGTGTCGAACTGCTGCGCACCAATGTGGGCGACCGCTATGTGCTGGAGCGCATGCGCAAGGACGGCTTCAACGTGGGCGGCGAGCAGTCGGGCCATATGATCCTGTCCGACTATTCCACTACCGGCGACGGCCTGGTGGCCGCGTTGCAGGTGCTGGCCGCCATCGTCCAATCGGGCAAGCCGGCCAGCGAGGTGCTGCGCCTGTTCGAGCCGTTCCCGCAGCTGCTGAAGAACGTCCGCGTCGCCGGCCAACCCTCTGTGGTGCTGGAGCACCCCCGCGTGAAGTCGGCCATCGCCGAGGGCGAGGCGCGCCTCAAGGGCTCGGGCCGCCTGCTGATCCGCAAGTCGGGCACCGAACCGCTGATCCGCGTCATGGCCGAAGGCGAGGACAAGGGGTTGGTGGAGGCCGTGGTGGACGACATCGTCGAGGTCGTCAAGGGCCTAGCCGGTTAAGCCGGTTTCCCGCCAAACGCCGCTATATTATCGTCATGGCCGGGCTTTGACCCGGCCATCCATGTTTTTTCCGCCAGACAGCACGTTTGCGGTGCCTCGTGGATGCCCGGATCAAGTTCGGGCATGACGTTACAGAGTGAGGTTGGCCCCATGAAAGGGCGCGTTCTCATCATCGCCGGCTCGGATTCGGGCGGCGGCGCCGGCATCCAGGCCGACATCAAGGCGGTCTCGGCGCTCAAAGGCTATGCCGCCACCGCCATCACCGCGCTGACTGCCCAGAATACCCAAGGCGTCTTCGGCGTCCACGAGGTGCCGCCCGACTTCGTGGCGCGGCAGATGGAGTTGGTGCTGACCGACATCGGCGCCGACGCCCTGAAGACCGGCATGCTGGCCACCGTTCCCATCATCGAGGCG
>DATJKV010000562.1:0-9100 GCA_035491155.1 Magnetospirillum sp.
CGGCGCCCGGCTTGCCGGTCTTCACGTTGCAGAAGGCGCAGGCCCGGGTGCAGGTGTCGCCCAGGATCATGAAGGTGGCGTGCTTGTGCTTCCAGCACTCGCCGATATTGGGGCAGGCCGCCTCTTCGCAGACCGTATGCAGGTTCTTCTGCCGCATCAGACGCCGCACCTCGGCCGCCTCCTCGGAGGTGGGAGCCTTGACGCGAATCCATTCCGGCTTGCGCGGAGAAGGATTGTCCGGCTTGTGGGCCTTTTCGGGGTGGCGCAGGGTGGGCTTGTCGGTCATGGCTTGGATATGTTCCAGCATGCGAACGCGGTCAAGGAAAAGCGTAAGCGCCCCTCTCCCGCCCGTGCGGAGCACGGCTTGTTGACTTGCCGGCGAAGCCGGCGAGCGGGAAAGGGGCGCCCTTCAGGCTTCCGGGCCTAGAAGTGGATGGCGCGGCCATAGGCCGCCAGCACCGCCTCGTGCATCATTTCCGACAGGGTCGGATGCGGGAAGACGGTGTGCATCAGTTCGACCTCGGTGGTCTCCAGCGTCTTGGCGACGGTGTAGCCCTGGATCAGCTCGGTGACCTCGGTGCCGATCATGTGGGCGCCCAGCAATTCGCCGGTCTTGGCGTCGAACACCGTCTTGATCAGGCCTTCCGGTTCGCCGAGCGCAATGGCCTTGCCGTTGCCGATGAAGGGGAAGCGGCCGACCTTGACCTGATAGCCCTTCTCGATGGCCTTCTTCTCGGTCAGACCGACGCTAGCCACCTGCGGGTGGCAATAGGTGCAGCCGGGAACGTTGCGCACCTCGAGCGGGTGGACGTGGTTAAGGTCGGCGATCTTTTCCACGCAGATGACGCCTTCGTGGCTGGCCTTGTGCGCCAGCCACGGCGGCGCGGTGAGGTCGCCGATGGCATAAACGCCGGGCTCGTCGGTGGCGCACCACTGGTCGGTGACCACATGGCCCTTCTCGACCTTCACCTTGGTGCCTTCCAGGCCGATGTTCTCGATGTTGGCGACCACGCCCACCGCCGAAATGACGCGGTCGACAACGATCTCCTCGATCTTGCCGTTCACTTCGACCTGCACGGCCACATTGGTGGCCGACTTCTTCAGCCCCTTGACGGTGGCCGAGGTCAGGATCTTCATCCCTTGCTTTTCAAAGGCCTTGCGGGCGAAAGCCGAGATTTCCTCGTCCTCGACCGGGATCACCCGGTCCATCACCTCGACAACGGTAACATCGGCGCCGAGCGCATTGAAGAAGCTGGCGAATTCAATGCCGATGGCACCCGATCCGATCACCAGCAACTTCTTCGGCATGGTGTCGGGGACCAAGGCTTCCTTGTAGGTCCAGACGAACTTGCCGTCGGGCTCCAGGCCGGGCAGCACGCGGGCGCGGCCGCCGGTGGCGAGGATGATGTGGGGGGCCGACAGCACACCGGCATTCTTGCCTTCCACCGCCACCTTACCCTTGCCGGCCAGCTTGCCGTGGCCGTCGATGACGGTGACCTTGTTCTTCTTCAGCAGGCCCTTGACGCCCGCAGACAGCTGGGCCGACACGGCGCGAGAGCGGGCGACCACCTTGGGCAGGTCGAAACCCACCGCCTGAACCGACAGGCCGTAGGAGGCAGCGTGCTGCATGTTGCGGAAGACGTCAGCCGAGCGCAGCAGGGCCTTGGTGGGGATACAGCCCCAGTTCAGGCAGATGCCGCCCAGGTGCTCGCGTTCCACCACGGCCGTCTTCATGCCCAGTTGGGCGGCGCGGATGGCCGCCACATAACCGCCGGGGCCGCCGCCGATGACCACCAGGTCGAAGCTGTTCTCGGGCATCTTATTCTCCACGAAGCTCATGGTTCGTCCTAAGGCGCGTAGCGCGCCGGGGTTCGTCCTTAAGGCGCCGTGCGCCGATGAATTACTCGCGGGTCCCAGGGAAGTAGTAGGTCAGCCTTCCCTCGACATCGAGGTCATAAATCTCGCCCAGCCGCCACACGTACAGGCCGGAGACCTCGCGGAAAGCGCCCAACAGTTGGAAGAAGGCGAAGGTCGGCATAGAGAAGCGGCGGCCGGACTTCTTGTCCCAGGCCTCGGCCTCGTCCAGGTACTTGCGACAGGCAGCACGCATGGCCGCCAGCATCTCGGCGCCGGCGGTGTCGTCGGGCATCAGCAGACGGGTCTCGGCGATCAGGCGGCGCAGCTCGCCCACCGAGCGGTAGCAGCGCTCCTGCTCCTCCGGCATCACCATGTGGCCGTTGAACACCGGGTTGCCTTCCAGCATGGCGATCAGCCCGGCCACAGCCTGGGATTCCGCCGCACTGGGGGTTGCCGCCACGGGAGCGCAGGGGGCCACCGGGCGGGCCATGTCACGGACCTTGACGCGCATATCGTTCCTCACTTGGATAACGGCCGCCAGGCCTGGTCCATGTCGAACATCAGATCGTGGTCGGCCACGTAGCGCCACAGGAAGGCGCCGAAGTCGCCGCCGTGCTCACCAGCAATGAAGGCTTCCAGCGCCTGGGCCTTGGAGACGTAGACCGGCATCAGGTCGAAGGACCAGCCGAAGCCCTCGCGGCGCACCGCCAGGGTCGAGCCCTCGTCCTCGCCGGCCAGAACCCGGCGCACGCGCCAGCTGCCATCCTCGGCCACGGCGTGATGTTCGCCGATGGTCAGCTCCTCCACCAGCGCGTCCAGATAGGGAAACGCGGTGAAGGCCATCAGGAACAGCGCGTGGCCGGGGGCGTCGCCGATCTCGGCCGCTTTCGGCATGCCGCGGAAACGGGTGATGAAGAAGCGGGTCAGCGGGTCGCGGGCGGACAGCTCTTCCCTGCCCTCGCCCGCATAGATGGCCCGCAACTGCTCGCCCCAATCCAGACATTCGCCGAACAGCGCGACTCCCGCCTGGGCCATCCGTCCTTCGCGCACATTGTCCTTCCACGCCTCGAACGCGGTGCGCAGGCCCGGCATAGCGCGGGCGATCTCCTCCTTCTCCATCGCCCCGCCCCCTTACAGCAGCATGCTGAGCGGATCCTCGACCAGCTTCTTGAACGCGGCCAGGAACTCGGCACCGACGGCGCCGTCCACCACGCGGTGGTCCACCGACAGGGTGCAGCTCATCACCGTGGCGATGGCCAGGGCGCCGTTCTTGACCACCGGGCGCTGCTCGCCCGCGCCGACTGCCAGGATGCAGCCCTGGGGCGGGTTGATGATGGCGGAAAATTCCTTGATGCCGTACATGCCCAGGTTCGAGATGGTGAAGCCGCCGCCCTGGAACTCCTCGGGCTTCAGCTTGCCGTCCTTGGCCTTGGCGGCCAGTTCCTTCATCTCGTTGGAGATGGCGGCCAGGCCCTTGTGGTCGGCGTGGTGGATGATGGGGGTGATCAGGCCGTTGGGGGTCGCCACCGCCACCGAGATGTCCACGTCGGTGTAGCGCTTGATCGCCTCCTCGCCCCACGAGGCGTTGGCGGCCGGCACCTTCTTCAGGGCCAGGGCCACGGCACGGATGACGAAGTCGTTGACCGACAGCTTGTAGGCGTCCGAACGCCCATTGAGGTCGGCACGCACCTTCAGCAGCGCATCCACTTCGCAGTCGATGGTGAGGTAGAAGTGCGGCACCGTCTGCTTGGCCTCGGTCAGGCGCTTGGCGATAACCTTGCGCATGGTCGAGTTGGGCAGTTCCTCGTAGGCAGGCTCGAACGGGCTGGCGGCGGCCGGGGCCGGGGCAGCCTTAGGCGCGGCAGGCGGGGCAGCAGCAGCGGCGGCAGCCGGAGCGGCCTTGACGCCCCCCTTCACCGCCTGTTCCACGTCGGCCTTGACGATGCGGCCATGCGGCCCCGAGCCCGCCACCGCCTTGAGGTCGAGACCGGCTTCGACGGCCAGGCGCTTGGCCAGCGGGCTGGCGAACACGCGGTCGCCGCCGTGGGCACCGCCATGGGCGGCCGGGGCCGCGACAGGGGCTGACGCGGGGGCGGATGTCGGGGCGGCCGGCGCGGCGGCCGGAGCCGGAGCGGCGGCCTTGGGGGCAGGCGCCGAAGTAATGGCCGAGGCGTCCTCGCCCTCTTCCAGCAGGATGGCGATGGGCTGGTTTACCTTGACCCCGGCGGTGCCGTCGGGGATCAGGATCTTGCCGATGGTTCCCTCGTCAACCGCCTCGAATTCCATGGTGGCCTTGTCGGTCTCGATCTCGGCGATGACATCGCCGGACTTGACCGCGTCACCTTCCTTCTTCAGCCAACGGGCCAGGGTGCCTTCGCTCATGGTCGGCGAGAGCGCGGGCATCAAAATTTCGATGGGCATGGCGCTCTCCCCTTACTTCTTGTAGCAGACCTTGCGGGCGGCGTCGGCGACGCTGTCCGCACCCGGCAGGGCCAGGCGTTCCAGGTTGGCGGCGTAGGGCATGGGCACGTCCAGGCCGGCCACGCGGACGACGGGGGCGTCCAGCCAGTCGAAGGCGTTTTCCATGATCACCGCGGCGATCTCGGCGCCGATGCCGGCATAGGCCCAGCCCTCTTCCACCGTGACGATGCGGTTGGTCTTCTTCACCGAGGCGACGATGCTGTCCACGTCCAGCGGACGCAAGGACCGCAGGTTGATCACCTCGGCCGAGATGCCGTCGGCCTCCAGCTTGGCGGCAGCGTCGAGCGCGACGCCGACCATGCGGGAATAGGCGACGATGGTGACGTGCTCACCTGCGCGCTCCACCTTGGCCTTGCCCAGCGGCACGATGAAATCGGGGTCCTCGGGCACGTCGAAGCTCTGGCCGTAGAGGATCTCGTTCTCCAGCACCACCACCGGGTTGGGGTCGCGGATGGCCGCCTTCATCAGGCCCTTGGCGTCAGCGGCCGACCACGGCGCCACCACCTTGAGGCCGGGGCAATGGGCGTACCACGAGGCGAAGTCCTGGCTGTGCTGGGCCGCCACGCGGGCAGCGGCGCCGTTGGGGCCGCGGAACACGATGGGGCACGGCTGCTGGCCGCCCGACATGTAGAGCGTCTTGGCCGCCGAGTTGATGATGTGGTCGATGGCCTGCATCGAGAAGTTCATGGTCATGAACTCGACGATCGGCTTCAGGCCCGCGAAGGCCGCACCCACCGCCATGCCGGCGAAACCCATCTCGGTGATGGGGGTGTCGATGATGCGGCTCGGGCCGAACTCGTCCAGCAGGCCCTGGGACACCTTATAGGCGCCCTGGTACTGGCCGACTTCCTCGCCCAGCAGGAACACGTCCTTGTCGCGGCGCATCTCCTCGGCCATGGCGTCGCGCAGGGCTTCGCGCACGGTCTGGCGGGTGAAGGAGGCGTAGGTCTTCTCCTCCGGGCCGGGGCGGCTGGGGTGGGGCGCGCAGATGGAGGCCACGGTGCCGGGCTCGTCGCGGCGCACCGGGTGGCTCGGCACCGGCTGCTCCATCACCTTGGACAGGGCCGACGAATCCTCACCTTCCTCCAGCAGGATGGCGATGGGGGTGTTCACGGCAACGCCTTCGGTGCCGCCCTGGATCAGGATCTTGCCGAGCGTGCCTTCCTCGACGGCCTCCAACTCCATGGTGGCCTTGTCGGTCTCGATCTCGGCCAGCACGTCGCCGGACTTGACCGCATCACCCTCGTTCTTCAACCAGCGGGCCAGCTTGCCCTCGGTCATGGTCGGCGACAGCGCCGGCATCAATACTTCGATGGCCATCGTCGGCTCCTTACGCTTCGATCAACACGTCGGTCCACAGCTCGGAAGGATCCGGCTCGGGACTGGCTTGTGCGAATTCGGCAGCCTCGGTGACGATGGCCTTGACCTCGCGGTCGATCTCCTTGAGCAGCGCCTCGTCCACCGCACCCAACTCCAACAGCTTGGCCTTGAGGGTGTCGATGGGGTCGTGCTGCTCGCGCATGCGGCTCACTTCCTCCTTGGTCCGGTACTTGGCCGGGTCGGACATGGAGTGGCCGCGATAGCGGTAGGTCTTCATTTCCAGGATGTAAGGGCCCTGGCCGGAACGGGCGTGTTCCAGCGCCTTGTTCGCGGCCTCAAACACCGCGCCGACGCTCATGCCGTCCACCGCCTCGCCGGCGATGCCGTAGGCGGCGCCGCGCTTGTACAGCTCGGTACCGGCCGAGGCGCGCTCAATGGAGGTGCCCATGGCGTACTTGTTGTTCTCGATCACATACACGACGGGCAGCTTCCACAGTGCCGCCATGTTGAAGCTCTCATACACCTGGCCCTGGTTGACCGCACCATCACCCAGGTAGACGTGACACACGCCGCCGTCCTTGGTGTACTGGTGAGCGAGACCGAGGCCGGTACCAATGGGAACCTGGGCGCCGACGATGCCGTGGCCGCCATAGAAACGCTTCTCGCGGCTAAACATGTGCATCGAGCCGCCCTTGCCCTTGGAATAGCCGCCGATGCGGCCCGTGAGCTCGGCCATGACGCCCTTGGGATCCATGCCGCAGGCCAGCATCTGGCCGTGATCGCGGTACGAGGTGATGACCGAATCGGCCTCACCCGCCGCCGACTGCATGCCTACCACCACGGCTTCCTGGCCGATGTACAGGTGGCAGAAGCCGCCGATCAGACCCATGCCGTAAAGCTGACCCGCCTTTTCCTCAAAACGGCGGATGAGCAGCATGTCACGGTACCACTTGATGAGCTGGGCCTGGCTCGGCTCCGCTCCTTTGGACCGGCGCTTAGGGCTAGTCGCCATGGTTCCTCCCAGGGCTTGAATGTTGCTTTCACCAGATAGGTAAACTGGGCTACCCTTTTTTGCAACAGCCTTCGCACTGCAAAATCGTTATTTTGCAATGCAATATGAGCGATTAACTTGCTTTTGGTTAATCGTCACTTTCCGTCTTCTGGTGTAAGTCATGATGGACTGAGGCCGTTCGGGCGTCCACACACCCAAGGACATAGGAAAGGGTGCAGTCGGAAATAGAACCCCGCTCACAGGGGATATATCGGAACGGTTGGGGGCAGTAAAAATAGCCCGCCCAACAAAAAATCGCGCGACAGCCCCGCCGCCCGCGCGATACCAAAATGCGGCAGCAAGCCCATACTGGCGTAACGGAACGTCTCGGGAGGCCACCCATGCGCGCCATGATGCTTGCCGCCGCCGGCCAGCCGCTGCACCCGGCCGACATTCCCAGACCAGAGCCCGGCCCCGGACAGTTGCGCCTGAAGGTGCGGGCCTGCGGGGTATGCCGCACCGACCTTCACGTGGTGGATGGCGACCTGCCCTCGCCCAAGCTGCCGCTGATCCCCGGCCACGAGATCGTCGGCCGCGTCGACGCCATCGGCCCCGGCATCACCCATTGGCACATGGGCGAGCGGGTCGGCGTACCTTGGCTTGGGCACACCTGCGGCATCTGCACGCCGTGTCGCCATGGCCACGAGAATTTGTGCGAATCGGCCGGCTTCACCGGCTACACCATCGATGGCGGCTATGCCGAATACGCGGTCGCCGACGCCGCCTATTGCTTCCGCCTGCCCGAAACCATGGACGACGTGGCGGCGGCTCCGCTGCTGTGCGCCGGCCTGATCGGCTTCCGCGCGCTGCGCATGGCCGGGCCCGGCAGCCCTATGGATCCCAGCCCCATCGGCTTCTGGGGCTTCGGCGCCGCCGCCCACATCCTGGCCCAGGTGGCGGTGGCGGACGGGCGCGAAGTCTATGCCTTCACCCGCCCTGGCGACGAGGCGGCACAGCAATTGGCCTTAGAACTGGGCTGCCGCTGGGCCGGCGATGCGGGCATGCCGCCACCCAAGCCGCTGAAGGCCGCTATCATCTTCGCCCCCGTGGGCGCATTGGTGCCGGAAGCGCTGTCGCGGGTGGAGCCGGCCGGCATCGTGGTCTGCGCCGGCATCCACATGAGCGACATCCCCAGTTTCCCCTACTCGCTGCTCTGGGGCGAACGGCTATTGCGCTCGGTCGCCAACCTGACCCGGCGGGACGGCGACGAATTCATGGCGCTGGCCAGCAGGCTGCCGCTCAGGACGGAAACCACGGCCTATGATTTGGAGGACGCCAACCAAGCGCTGGCGGATTTGCGGGAGGGAAGGCTTACCGGCGCGGCGGTGTTACTGCCTTAGTGGCGGTCGAACACCACCACCTCGTCGTCGCGGCCCATGTTGAGCATGGCGCGCGAGCGCTCCTCCAGCATGTCGGGATCGAGGTGGTCGGGGCGCAGCAGCAGGACGCGATGTTCCAGCGCCTGGCGCTCGGTGGTGACCTTGGCCAGTTGCAGTTCGGCTTCCAGGATCTCGTTCTTCATCCGAACCATCGCCAGCACGCCGCGATCGCCTTCCACCGTGTGGTAGGCGAAATACACCACGGCACCGACCCCGATCACGGGCCCGACAAGGTGGCGAAGACGGCGTGTGATTTCCTGCAACATGGGAGGGATGGAATCACGCTCGAGTCATGACGTCAACAAGTCATGAATGCACAGATTCATTTTGATGACGAGGAAGGGCTGACGTGTGGCAGAAATGACTCAGTTTCGCCGGCAAATCCAGTGTTTTCGCGAACAGCGTAGCGGGGTACGGAGTTTGCCATATGAATAAAATAAGAACGGATTTTCTTACGATTCGCCGTTGTGTGCTTTGATGGTTGCGGGCACAAGATATAGTGGCCACACGCCGGGGTACGTCCAATAAGAACGGCCGGGGAGTCACCTCCCCGGCCGCTCGGCAAAAATCCCTGGGGCGCCTAGCGCTTCAGGATGGCCTTGCCGGCGTACTTGGCGGCCGAGCCCAGCTCTTCCTCGATGCGGATCAGCTGGTTGTACTTGGCCAGACGGTCCGAGCGGGACAGCGATCCGGTCTTGATCTGGCCGCAATTGGTGGCGACGGCCAGGTCGGCGATGGTCGAGTCCTCGGTCTCGCCCGAGCGGTGCGACATGACGGCGGTGTAGCCCGACTTGTGGGCCAGGTCGACGGCCTCCAGGGTCTCGGACAGCGAGCCGATCTGGTTGACCTTGACCAGGATGGAATTGGCCAGGCCCTTGTCGATGCCCATGGACAGGCGCTCGGGATTGGTGACGAACAGATCGTCGCCCACCAGCTGCACCTTGTGGCCCAGCTCCTTGGTCAACAGCGCCCAGCCCGCCCAGTCACTCTCGCCCATGCCGTCTTCGATGGT